>CALHAO010000024.1 GCA_937931765.1 uncultured Thiotrichaceae bacterium | reverse complement strand
GGTGGAAGCCGAGCCGAGTTCGCCTGTGTGCAGTACCCGTCGCCCGAGTATGGTCAATAATGGCAGGATGCGTTCAAACGTAGCGCGGTCACATCCGGCAAAGATAGAAATATTACCAGTATCAGCCCGATGACAGCCACCTGATACGGGGGAGTCTACAGCAGCGCCACCGGCCTCAATTACCTTGGCACCTAAGCGTTTTACCTCGGCCTCATCGGTGGTCGACATCTCCAGCCAGATCTTGCCAGTGGCCATGGTTTGCAGTATGCCATCGTCACCTTCCATCACCGCAGCACAAGCAGCGGGTGAGGGCAGGCAGGTGATGACTATGTCACAGTCGCGCATCATCTGAGCGGGGTTTTCACCAGGCTTTGCACCGAGATCAACAAACTTCTGCACCAGCACTTCATTCAAGTCGTGCACCGTCAGGTCTTTACCATTACGCAACAAACTACCTGCCAGCTTACCGCCGACGTTGCCTAATCCGATAAATCCTATTTTCATAACTCCTCCTCAGGGGCTTTATAGTATTACATTGTTAGTTATTTTCTCTCAGCTAGAGCACGTGCTGTGGTTCTTGCGGTGGCAATAGCCTGTAGCGGATCATCCGGCCAGGGATGTTTAGGGTAACGACCTTTCATATCTTTTTTCACCTCATGGTATGAGGTGCGCCAGAAGCCTGCTAAATCTTGGGTGATCTGCAGTGGCCGACCAGCTGGTGACAGTAAGTGCACCAGTAAAGCTACTTTGCCTCCGGCGATGGTTGGTGTGTGTTCGCAGCCAAACATTTCCTGTAGTTTCACTGCCAATACCGGTGGTGACTGGCTGTAATCAATAGCAACCGTTGAACCAGACGGTACTTTGAAGCGGGTAGGGGCTAATTGTTCCAGCTGTTGCTGTAGTTCCCAGGACAGTGACGACTGCAGGATACTTTTCAGATCCAATTTTTTGAAATCTTGTAGTGTACTGATATCATCAAGATAAGGAGCCAGCCATGTTTCCAGCTCTGCTAATAAACCGCTTCTGCTGACATTTGGCCATTGCTGTTTATCGGTATTAGCTTCCGTCTGCCTCAATAACATAATGCGGCCACACCACTGCACCTGTTCTTTTTTCCATGGCAGAATATTCAGTCCTTCTTTGCGGATATGAGCCAGTAGTGCCGCGCGTTTGTCTTCGATAGGAATGTTATTCAACCGGGTTTGTGACAGTACTAATGCACCAATTTTTTCCTGTTCTTCAGCAATAAAACGATTGGCCTGTTTGTCCCAATCAACCACGGTTTCAATGCGCACCAGTTCACTGAGTAAGCCGTTAAATAGGTTCTCATCCAGCGAGGTGGCTGCATGGATAATGTCACCTTTACCGCCTGCCATACTGCTAACTTCGGCTACCACTAACCACGGGCTATTAGCTAATGGATTTTTATCGATGAATTTCGCACTACGCCCATTGCTGAGCTGATAACCGCCGGAATGCCTGCGGCGGGCAATGCGGTCAGGGTAAGCACAAGCCAGTAAATAAGCGATGGCCTGTTGAGGCTGTATTAACGGAGTAATACAACTATCCGTACTGTAAAGCTGAGCCGCTTTTTTGGTTTCCGGCTTCTTGAGTTGCTCATTGAATTGCTGTGCCAGCATCCTCGCACGTGATAACCAGCCTTGTTGCGGTGCAGGACAGCGGGATTCGCCGGATAAAAAATCCAGGCGATAACGAATATCCTGTTGTTGGCGGCTAAACGGGTCACGCTCGGATAACAACCCCGCCAGCTGTGAGGCCAGCTTACCGTGACCTATTTTAAGTCCGCAGATTAGCATGTGCGCCAACCGTGGGTGTGTACCTTGTACGGCCATTGCCTGACCATGAGGATTCAGTGATCGTTGTCCGCCTCTGTTATTAGTAGCACCCATTGAATCAAGCAAATCCAATGCCTGTTGCCAGGGTGCTGCGGGTGGTGTATCCAGCCAGGAGAGTTCATGCGGATCATCAATACCCCATTGCAATAATTGTAGTGCCAGTGGAGCCAGATCTGCACTGAGGATTTCAGCAGGTGTATGAGCTTCCAGTTGTGTTTGTTGCTCTGCTGACCATAAACGGTAGCATTTACCTTCCCGCAAACGTCCGGCGCGTCCGGCACGTTGTATGCTGGAAGCTTGTGATATTCTGCTGGTGTATAAGCCATCCATGCCGGTAGACGGGCTGAAGCGTGACTCGCGCATTAGGCCGGAATCCACCACAATATCCACACCTTCGATGGTCAAACTAGTTTCAGCAATATTAGTCGCCAGCACGACCTTGCGTCCATCTTTCTGCAGACCGGTCAGTGGCGCAATGGCTTGTTGTTGTTCTGATAGCGATAAATTGCCATACAGTGGCCTGACATAAACACCTTTCATGTCGTGTTCAACCAGCCAGATAGACAAGGCTTCCATAGTCAGGCGGATTTCTTTCTGGCCGGGCAGAAAGGCCAGAATGCTGCTGTATGGGTTGTCCAGTAATGCCCTTTGAATAGTAGCAATCATACGGTCAATAATGAGCTTCTTTGACTGCATGGCATGACCATAAATAATCTCGACCGGATAAGTTCTGCCTTCACTACTAACAACCGGTGCGCCACCCAGTAATTGTGAGATAGCCTCACCATCTAATGTGGCGGACATTAGCAGGATTTTCAGCGGTGATTCACCGGATGTCTCATCACGGAATAAAGTACGACCTTTAAGGCACAGAGCCAGCGCCAAGTCAGAATCCAGACTGCGTTCATGAAACTCATCAAAAATAACTAAGCCGACTTTCTCCAATGATGGATCATTTTGCAACATGCGGGTGAGAATACCTTCGGTGATGACTTCAATGCGGGTACTCCGGGTAACTTTAGTATCCAGCCGCATGCGGTAACCGACGGTCTGGCCCGCTGATTCATTGAGTAGACTGGCCATGCGGTGTGCAGCAGATTTGGCCGCAATCCGACGGGGTTCCAGCATCAGAATTTTTTTATCAGCCAGCCAGGGTTCATTCAATAAGGCCAGTGGTACTAAAGTGGTTTTGCCCGCGCCCGGCGGGGCTTCCAGTACAGCCTCATGATGGTTGGACAGGGTATGCTTCAACATATCAAGTATGTCTTCAATGGGGAGGCGTTTTGCCATTATTAGTCCGAGGTTTTGATGATCAGTTACTGTGGAAGTAGTAGGCTTCCATGCTTACGGTGAAAGTTACAAACTTTCACGCTTAGAGTGAAATCTTTTCATGTCCGTTAACCCAAATAATATAGCCGCATCCGGTTTATTGGAAGCCGGAAATAAAACAGACATACTACGCACCTTATAAAACAATAGAGAAACACAATGGACCCGGTGACACAAGGCGTGTTGGGTGCAACTTTTGCACAAGCCAGCAGTGATAAGAAAAAGTTAGCCAAGGCTGCATTAATTGGTGCTTTGGCGGGGATGGCCCCCGACCTTGATATTCTCATTCGTTCTGCTGATGATCCGTTGTTATATCTGGAGTTTCACCGGCAATTTACGCACTCGTTGTTATTCATACCGTTTGGTGGCCTAATTGTTAGCCTGTTTCTTTATCCCTTATTAGCGAGGAGGTGGGGACTGAGCTACCGGCTCACTTTGCTTTGGTGCATTCTAGGTGTGGCTACACATGGCCTTCTGGATAGCTGCACCAGCTACGGCACGCAACTACTCTGGCCGCTAACTAATCAGCGTTTTGCCTGGGATACTATCTCGATTATTGATCCTTTGTTTACCGTGCCCATGCTGGGGCTGGTGATTTGGGCGGCGGCCAGAAAGCGCAAGGTGCTGGTTTATGCGGCGCTGCTGTGGGGAACTATGTATATGGGGTTTGGTTTTGTGCAGCATGACCGAGCGGTAGCTATAGGCAATGAGTTAGCACAGTTTCGTGATGGTGAGGTAATGCGTGTTCAGGCTAAACCCAGTTTTGGCAATCTGGTCGTTTGGAAAGTGATTACTGAGACGGACAAGGGGTTTCATGTCGATGCGGTAAAACCATGGTTACCTTTATTGAGTACATCCGGCCAGCAGGAAATCTGGGCTGGGGATTATGCTGATAAGCTGGATATTGAGCGTGATTTGCCCTGGCTGGATCTTGATTCACAACAGGCTCGGGATATTGAACGCTTCCGCTGGTTCTCAGATGATTATATTGCGTTGGACAGAAATGATCCTATGCGAGTGGTAGATGTGCGTTATTCGATGTTACCACAGGAGATTATTCCATTATGGGGGATTGAGCTGGAGCAGGGTGCAACGGTTGAGCAACATGTGGATTATTACATGGAGCGGGGTGATTCGCGGGCGGCATTTCGGGAGTTGTGGCGGATGATTGTTTCACGGTGATTCGGGTTGCTGGCCAGAAAGTCATTACATATACTACCGCTGTTTTACTTCACGCCCGCTGCACTTTAATTTATGACGGATGAAATGGATAAAATTAACTTCGGTAATCATTATGGCGCTATTTTCTGTTCTGCCTTTGGCAGCTGCTAATCAGTCTATCGCTGATGCAATGGGTGAATTTGCCTGGGAGAAACGTCAGATTTTGTTGTTCGCACCTGATGTGCAGGATGAGCGTTACCAGGAATTTCTGACGATTGAGGAAAATCAGCGTGATGCGCTGAATGATCGGCGCTTGCAGGTCTGGCACCTTGTTCCTGACCAGCCTGTTAAGTTGGGAGAAGTGGAATATGACGAATTATCAGTAGAAGATTTTCAGACAGAATATGCTGTTTCAGCCGATGAATTTAGTGTTATTCTGATTGGCTATGACCAAGGCGAGAAATTACGTCAGGATAAAGTGGATCTTGATCGGTTATTTGCTGAGATTGACCAGATGCCCATGCGAGTACGTGAGATGCAGTCAGAATAATGACAACCCCTTTTATTTTTGTAAGAAACAACTGGTTGGTGCTGACGCTCATCATATTGGTTGCAATTACCACCTTATCACTTTGGCC
>CALHAO010000023.1 GCA_937931765.1 uncultured Thiotrichaceae bacterium | reverse complement strand
CCACAAATCAAAATCCCCGCCACCTACATCCGTGGCGGCACCAGCAAAGGTGTGTTTTTCAACCTGACTGACCTACCTGAGTCAGCGCAAGTGCCAGGCGAAGCACGCGATAACCTATTATTACGAGTAATCGGCAGCCCTGACCCTTACGGTAAACAAACCGATGGGATGGGGGGCGCAACCTCCAGCACCAGTAAAACAGTGATTTTGTCGCCAACTACAGTGGCTGATCATGATGTCGATTATCTGTTTGGTCAGGTGGCGATTGATAAGGCGTTTGTTGACTGGAGTGGTAACTGCGGCAATTTAACCGCTGCGGTAGGTTCATTTGCGATTAGCAGTGGTTTGGTGGACGCAGTACGGATTCCTGAGAATGGTATTTGTCAAGTGCGTATCTGGCAGGCGAATATTAAGAAGACCATTGTGGCGCATGTGCCTATTACTAATGGTGAAGTGCAGGAAACCGGTGATTTTGAGCTGGATGGCGTGACTTTTCCGGCGGCTGAGGTGCAGGTGGACTTTATGAGTCCGGTGGATGCGACTGATGCAATGTTTCCGACAGGTAATCTGGTGGATGAGCTTGAGGTGCCGGGTGTTGGCACGTTTAAGGCGACAATGATTAATGCGGGTATCCCTACGGTGTTTCTGAACGCCGAGGATATTGGTTATACCGGCACAGAATTGCAGGACGCTATTAATGGTGATCCGGCGGCGTTGGCGCGTTTCGAGACGATTCGTGCACACGGTGCGATTCGCATGGGATTGATTAATACCGTGGAAGAAGCAGCGGCGCGGCAGCATACGCCTAAGGTGGCTTTTGTGGCTAAACCGGTGGCTTATACTTCTTCCAGTGGTAAACAGATTGAAGCAGCAGCTATTGACCTTAATGTGCGGGCCTTGTCTATGGGTAAGTTACACCACGCGATGATGGGCACGGCTGCAGTGGCGATTGGGACAGCGGCGGCTATTCCCGGGACGCTGGTGAATCTGGCGGCTGGCGGTGGTGAGCGGGAGGCTGTTACTTTTGGTCATCCTTCAGGGACATTGAAGGTGGGTGCTGAGGCCAGTGAGAATAATGGCGACTGGTCAGTGAATAAGGTGAGTATGAGTCGTAGTGCGCGGGTGCTGATGGAAGGTTGGGTACGTGTGCCGGGTGATTATTTTTAGAATAGAAATTAAAAGCGAAATCCCCCTTGTTCCCCCTTTTGCAAAGGGGTAAACCCTCCAGTTAAGACCAAAATATGCTGGAGAGTACTCCCCTTTGAAAAAGGGGAGACAGAGGGGATTTGTTCTACAAGTTAAATCGGAGGAGTCAAGATGAGCTACAAAGCTGAATATCAACGGTCAATGGATGATCCTGAAGGTTTCTGGAAAGAGAAGGCGCAAGCCCTGTCATGGTATAAGGAGCCGGAAAATATTCTGTCTAAGGATGATGACGGTATCTATCGCTGGTTTGCCGATGGTGAGATGAATACGGCGTACATGGCGCTGGATTATCATGTCGAGCAAGGCCGTGGTGATCAGACCGCGATTATCTACGATTCGCCGGTGTCCGATACCAAGAAAACTTATACCTATTCTGAGTTGCGTGATGAGGTAGCTAAGGCTGCTGGCATGCTGAAAGGTTTGGGTGTGGAGAAAGGCGACCGGGTCATTATTTATATGCCGATGATTCCGGAAGCAGTGATTTCTATGCTGGCGGTAGCCCGTCTGGGGGCGATTCACTCTGTGGTATTTGGTGGTTTTGCAGCTCCCGAGCTGGCAGTACGCATTGAAGATGCTAAGCCTAAGGTGATGATCAGTGCGTCCTGCGGGATTGAGATTAAGCGGGTTATTGAATACAAGCCGCTGTTGGACAAGGCGATTGACCTGTCTGCACATAAACCGGATGGTTGCATTTTATTTCAGCGCCCTGAAGCAACGGCTGAGCTGATCGACGGTCGTGATCATGACTGGAATGCGCTGATGGCGACGGCTGAGCCTGCTGATTGTGTGCCGGTTAAGGGTACTGATCCGCTGTACATTCTTTATACCTCCGGTACGACCGGTAAGCCTAAGGGTGTGGTGCGTGAGAATGGCGGGCATGCTGTGGCGATGAACTACAGTATGCAGGCGATTTATGATGTGGATGTGGGTGATGTGTTCTGGGCGGCGTCTGATGTCGGCTGGGTCGTGGGTCACTCTTACATTGTTTATGCGCCGCTGTTACGCGGTTGTGCGACGGTGGTGTTTGAAGGCAAGCCGATTATGACACCGGATGCGGGGGCGTTTTGGCGGATTTGTGAAGAGTACTCCGTTAAGACACTGTTTACTGCACCGACGGCTTTCCGGGCGATTAAGAAGGAAGATGACGACGGTGAGTTCTTCGGTAAGTATGACCTTAGCAAGCTGACGACGATTTTCTCTGCGGGTGAACGTCTTGATCCGCCGACGCAGGAATGGTTGATGGAGAAATCCGGTAAGCCGGTGATTGATCACTGGTGGCAGACTGAAACTGGCTGGGGTATCACCGCGAATATGCGTGGTATTGAGTCGATGCCGATTAAACTGGGTTCTTCCACCGTCCCTACTCCGGGTTTTAATGTGAAAATCCTGAATGATGCGGGTGAAGAACTTGGCCCGAATGAACAGGGTTATATTGGCTTGAAACTGCCGATGCCTCCGGGTTGTCTGGCGACGGTTTGGGGTGATATTGAAAAGTTTAAATCAAGCTATCTGGCCAGCTTCGATGGTTATTATGCTTCCGGTGATGGCGGGTATATTGATGAAGACGGTTATGTGTTTGTCATGGGTCGGGTTGATGATGTAATCAATGTGGCGGGCCATCGTTTGTCTACCGGTGAGATGGAAGAAGTAATTGGTGGTCATGCGGCGGTGGCTGAGTGTGCGGTGATTGCTAAGGATGACGGGCTGAAAGGTCAGATTCCGATGGGTCTGGTGGTGCTGAAGAAAGGCGTTGAGGTAGATGAAGCCGAATTCAGTAAAGAACTGGTGCAGTTAATGCGTAGTGAGATTGGCGCGATTGCTTGTTATAAAGATACTTATGTGGT
>CALHAO010000022.1 GCA_937931765.1 uncultured Thiotrichaceae bacterium | reverse complement strand
ATAATCAGAATAGCCAGTGTCAGCTGCCAGCTGCGGTAAAACATCAACGCGACTAAACCAATAACGGTAGCCGACTCTTGTATCAACACAGTAATGCCACGTGTCGCCGCATTAGCTAATTGATCCGTATAATAGGTCAGGTGCGCGAGTAGCTCGCCGGGGGTTTTCTTCTGAAAATAGTGTACCGGCAGCCGCAGTAAATGTTCAAACACTTCGCCACGTATTTGCTGGACAATTTTACGCCCGACCCAACTCATAAAATAGCTGGCGGTAAACATAGCCGCACCACGTAACAGGAAGATGGCTAGAATGCCGATCGGTAACCATTGGATTACCGCCTGATCACGCTTCAGAATAGCCTGGTCGAGTAATGGCCCCATGATCCAGGCGAATAATGGCTGGGTGAGTGCGCTAAGAATCAGCCCGATCACCGCAAATACTAAATAGCGCCAGTATTGAGCAGAGTATGACAGCAGTCTGCGATACACCTGCAAACCTGTGGTCTGGCCAGTTGTCATACCCTCACCTTTATTACTTTTTACGTTCCGATTGTGTGGTCGCCAGCGAGAAATTGGTTAAGCCTAAGCGCCCGGCAATATCCATCGCCGTTACCACGAACTGATAATTCACTGACGCATCCGCTGAAATAACCAGAGGCGGCACTTTTTCCATATCATTCAACACCATGGTCAGCGCCTGGAAAAGTGTTTCAGGTTTATTATTCAACACTTCACGTCCGTTGATATAATACCTGCCTTGCCCGTCAATCAACAGCTCCAGTTTATCCTGCTTTTGTGCCTGCACCGTATTAGTGGCTGTCGGCAGCGCAATTTTAATCTCAGCATTACGATCAAATGTCGTCGTCACCATAAAGAAGATCAGCAACAGAAAAACCACGTCAATCAGAGGTGTCAGGTTAACATCAAGCTCTTCTGACACCCGTGGCCGGAAATTCATGAACGCCCTCCGGTAGCCGCCGCTTGTTGTTTCTTCCGCGCCGCTGCAATCGCGGCTGAAGCTTTACTAGCAGCGGATGCAGCAGATGGAGACGCTGAACGCGGTGCAGGACGCGGAGTACCAGCATTATTCTGATTAACCAACTCGATCAGCTTAACAGCCTCTTGCTCCATGCCAATCACATAATTGTCCACCTTACCTTTAAAGTAACGGTGAAAAATCATTGCGACAATCGCCACAAAAATACCCGCTGCGGTGGTGAACAAAGCCTGAGAAATACCACCTGCCACGCTCGCAGGATCACCTACACCCACCTGAGTAATCTTACTGAATGCGGTAATCATACCCAACACCGTACCCAGTAATCCCATCAACGGCGTAATCGCAGCAATGGTTCCCAGCGCATTCAGATAACGTTCCAGCTTATGCACAGCGTGCCGACCAGCCTCTTCCACACTTTCTTTCAGCACATGGCGTGGTGCCGCGCGATTGGACAAACCTGTTGCCAATACACTGCCCACCACCGAACCATTATTTAATTCAGCCAGATGGACGTCCGTCACATTGCCACTGGCAGCTAACTCACGTGCACGCTGAATATCGCTGACAGGAATAACTTTACCCAGCCGCAGTGATAAAAAGCGTTCAATAATAATAGCCATCGCGATGACAGAGCTGAGAATAATGGGAATCATCAGCCATCCACCGGCCCGGATGAATTCGATCATGAGCTAACCTCGTGTTTTTTATAAATTTTAACTCAATGCCAGCAATTAATCGAATAAGGTTATGTACCTCTTCCGCACTGAGCATTGGTGCCCCATTGACCATTCTCGCAGACCGAAAATGTATATAAGATGTATGTATTAACTATTCTTTTGATATATCAGCGGAATTTCCCTCTGCCCATCCAGCCCACCAGCAACAAAAGCGAAGCCAGTAAAGTGATCAGAAACCAATTTCCCCAACGCACATAAGGCGTGCTACCCGCCATAGGTTGCGCAAAACCGGCCAGCACCACATCGACATATTGCTCGGCTGTTGCAATAAACTGCCCTTTCTCATCAATAATGGCACTCACACCATTATTCGTTGCCCTCAGCGTAAAACGTCCGGTTTCCAGAGAGCGGGAACGCGCAATTTCTGCGTGTTGTTCAGACTGAATGGAGCCGGTAAACCAACCATCATTCGTCACATTCACCAGCATCGTTGCTTCAGGCAGACCATCAATCATTTCTTCACCATAAGCATCTTCATAACAAATAGACAGGCGCATAGGCTGCCCGGCCAGCATCAGATTGGTTTTACCCTCCCACTTGGAAACATTGTCATAAGGCAGGCGCACAAAATTTTCCAACCAGCGCAGGTGCTCCAGAAAAGGTGTGTATTCACTGAACGGTACCAGATGGCGCTTGCCATAAATTTCGCGGGTTTCACCAATACTCATCACGGCGTTGTAGGTTTTTTGTGTCTGTTCATCATAATGAAAACCACCGACTAACAGCTGGTTACCTAAGTCCTTCATGATTTTTTGCAGAGGCAGAATCACATCATCCATTGAGCGCTGAAAGCTGTCAGGAATCGCCGTTTCCGGCCAGATAATCAGGTGGGAATTTTCCATGTGCTCAGCAGTCATATCGAGGTATTTCTGAATATGCTGCCCACGTAATTCAGGCACCCATTTATCAGCCTGAGCAATATTTCCCTGTATCATGCTGACATAAATCTCATCGTCCACTGGCTGTGTCCAGTTATGGGTCGCCAAAAAGTACCCACCACCAGTAGTTAGCAATACCACGGCAATCGCGGCCACCCGCTCCCACACTGAACCGACAAACAACAATACCAGCGCACCACTGCCCAGTGCCACGATCCAACTGGCACCCAGAGAGCCTATCACGGGTATATAACCGGACAGCCAGGTATCAACCTGAGTGTGGCCCAACTGCATCCAAGGGAAACCTGTCAGGAACCAACTCCGGAACCATTCTGTCACCCCCCAGATAGCAGGGAACACAACTAACAGTTTTAGCCATTTACTCTGATGAGGGAAATAATTAGCCAGCAAACCGAATAACATTAACGTCAGTGCCACCAGCAAAACAAACAGAAACACCATCAGCGCCGCAACAAAGCTATTTGCACCGCCAAAATAATGAATGCTCACGTAAATCCAGTGTATACCACCGGCAAATGCGCCAATGCCATAAACCCAGGCCATACGCATTCTTTGGCCACGCATCATCGGCTTCAAGTTTAGCCAGAAGAAGATAGCCGGAGATAACCAAGCGACCGGACGCCATGCAAACGGTGCAAATGCCAGTACCAGCATCAAACCTGCAAGAAACGCATAGACATAGTCACCACGTGAAATATTTGCCCGAAATGTCAGCATGACTGATCCATTTTAAATGTACTAATTACTACCATTTTTATTGATCCTGTAGCCGCCCGACACTTCCGGGGCGGTCAGTTTTTCTAAACCGTACTTAATGATTAAATGCCTGAATGTTTAAATTGACGATCAGGCCACAGCTGCCTGCTCCGCAACCGCTTTTTCGCCGGTTAATACTTCTAATAACAGTATCCGGCGATTGTCACTGCGTAATACACGAAACAATAGGTCTTCGAAGAATAGTTCTTCGCCCTGCCGGGGGATTTTACCTAATTGCTGGATAACTAATCCAGCCACCGTGTCACACTCATCGCGAACAAACTGAGTACCCAACACTTCATCAAATTCATTCAGTGGGGTGATTGCCTGCACTACATAGCGTCCGTCGTCGTGCAAACGTATATTACCCTCTTCTTCCTCTTCCGCATCATGCTCATCATCTATGTCACCGACAATTTGCTCAAGTACATCTTCAAAGGTCACTAATCCGGCGACACCGGCATACTCATCAATCACCAACGCCATGTGGCTGCGGTTATTACGGAACTCACTCAACAAACGATTAAGACGCTGACTTTCCGGAACCAGCAAAGCAGGCCGCACCACATCATCAATATTGAATTCACCACGCCGCCCGATATATTTCAGTAAATCCTTGGCTAGCAGCACACCAATCAGATCGTCACGATCTTCATCAAACACCGGATAGCGTGAATGCTCAGTTTCGCTGATGCGCTCTAAAATAGTCTGAAAATCATCATCATGGTAAATAAAGTCGATCTGAGGTCGCGGTAACATAATGTCACGCACCTGCAACACGCCGAACTCCATCACCCCTTGCATCATATCAACTGCTTCACCGTGAAGAATATTTTTATCATTAGCACGTTGTAATTCATCAAGCAGTTCATTGCGATTTTGTGATGAAAGATCAAAACGATCAATCAACCACTGTTTCCACTTCGGACGTGGACTGACATCAGTCAGTGTATTATTGCGTTTCATTTGTCCTTTCAGGTTAGTTCGTAAGGGTTAGGAAAACCCAGCTGCCGCAATAGCTCAATTTCGCGGGCTTCCATAATATCAGCCTCAACTTCTTTAATATGATCAAAGCCCTGCAAATGCAGCATGCCATGTAGCACCATGTGCGCCCAGTGTTGCGAGAGCTGTTTGCCCTGCTCCACTGCTTCTCGCTCAATCACCGGCAGGCACATAATCAAGTCACCCAGATAATCAAGGTCACTTTCCGGATGTTCATCTTCCGCATACATCGGCATATTTTCATAATGAAACGATAGCACGTTGGTGGATGTATCTTTTCCCCGGAAACGCTTATTCATCTCCTGGATTTCCTGCTCACCCACAATGCGAATCACCGCGCCTGCATCATTTTCATCTAACCAACTAGCGGATGCCCAGCGCTCAAAATCAGCGTACTCCGGTGCAGAGTCATAGTTATCAGGATTCTGTAATTCAAGCAGTAGCGTCATTGATCTAACTGCCACATCAACGCATTAGACTGTTTAACGTTTATCATTAGATTTTGGCTGACTTTCATAGGCTTCAACAATTTTCTGTACCAATTTATGACGCACCACATCCCGACCGTGAAACCAACTAAAACTGATACCCTCAACACCTTTCAATATACCTAGCACCTGCCTCAAGCCTGAAGTTTGATGACTGGGCAAGTCGATCTGAGTAATATCGCCCGTAATGACGGCAGTAGAGCCAAAACCCAAACGGGTCAGAAACATCTTCATCTGTTCTGCCGTGGTGTTTTGTGCTTCGTCTAACAAAATAAACGAATCGTTCAAGGTACGTCCGCGCATATAGGCCAGCGGTGCGACTTCAATGACATTACGTTCAATCAGCTTGTTAACCTTCTCCGTACCCAGCATTTCGAACAATGCGTCATACATCGGGCGCAAATACGGATCAATTTTCTGTGACAAATCACCCGGCAAAAATCCTAAACGCTCCCCCGCTTCAACCGCAGGGCGTACCAGAATCAAACGCCGGACTTCATCCCGCTCTAGTGCCTCAACCGCGCAAGCCACCGCCAGCCACGTTTTACCAGTACCCGCCGGGCCTACGCCAAAATTCACATCATGACGCCGGATATTATCAATATAAGCCGCCTGGGTGGCACCTTTGGGCTTGATATAACCTTTACGGGTACGAATGCGAACATCACTGCGCTCATCTTTACCCAACGCATCAAGGTTAGCCTGCTGCAGGAATAAATGAATCTCTTCAGGTGTCAGCACCGTATCACGGGTTTCTCTATACAAGTCGCGAATAAGATTAACTGCCGTTTGCACCACCGCAGCATCACCGGTCACAGCAAATTGATGCGCACGATTATTGATGTCCACACTCAGGCGGTTTTCCAGCAAACGTAAATGTTGGTCGAACTGACCGCAGAAGTTCATCAGGCGCTCGGTGTCTACCGGCTCAAGATCAAAACGAATCGAAGGCTTTTCAGCTTCTGTAGGTGACGAAGTTATGGTTTCCAAGTAAGAATTTTCTCAACATAATTAGTAGCGTGTATGAAAAGACTTCACCACGCAAACATGAAAGTTTTCAACTTCCACAGTAACAAAGTATAGGTACGCAGGCAGCAGTTATCAAGGACTCAACGCTGCGAATTAAAAACAGCAGTATGTGCGTTTATCATTTGCTGCACACTGAATCGCTGAACCACCTGTTGCCGTACAGCTTCCCTCCTATTTTCAAGCATTGCTTCGGGTAAGCCCAATGCATACTGCCATGCATCTGACAATGCCCCAACTGAACCCGGCTCAACCAAAAAGCCAGTACCACCAAACAACTCAGCAATATCCCCGACATCCGTCGCCACACAAGGCACACCAGCGGCCATCGCTTCAATCATGAATAACGGGAAGGCCTCTGATAAGGATGACAAAGTGGCAATATCTAACGCCTGAATCAATTGGGGTGCATCATTACGTATACCCAGCAATAAAACATGCTCAGTCAGCTGGTGTTGCTTCAGCAAGCCCTGCAGCTCAGCATTATCACCCACCATATTTTCACCCGCTAGTAGCAGGTATATCAGTGTGGTTTTTTTATCCAAATATTGATCCAGTAACCGCCTGAACGCAGCCAACATTAACGGAATATTCTTTGCTGGAACATAACGGGTCAGACTGCCGATCAAGACAGCATGCTGCTCCAAACCCAGCACCTCACGAATCTGTTGCCTGCACTCCTGTCTTTGTTCAGCAGAGATTTCAGCAACCGCCACACCGTTTTGAATCAGCACCAGCTTCTCCGGTGGATAACCCAGCCCAACATAGCTATCACGACTACGTTTTGAAACAACAACAATCTTCTCTGGAAATCGTCGGGCTGCTTTATAACTCAGCCATAATAAAAAGCGATGATCCCAACGCGGATACAGACCGGCCTGTGGCGTATTATGCAGACTCCAGATTAAACGCCACCGCCCACCACTCAATAATTTGAGCACTACCGCCAACAAATTCGCATGCGGCATAATACTAAACAACAAATCAACCTGATGGCTACGCAGATAGCGCCACAGACGAAACAGGTTCATTGGTAACCGCCAGGGCTTATTCAGCTCCAGATGGAACACCTCAACACCGATCGCCCGCACCTTATCTTCAACACCTGGCTCTCTGCGCAAACTTACCACACATAAGGGCTGATAACCCGCCGGACGACCTTGCAATAATTGCAGCAAAACATTCTGAGCGCCACCCATTGCCAATGAAGTGATTACATAAACAACGCTCTTTGCAGACTCAGATAATTCGACATCAGCATCAGGCATAACGTTTTCTCAAACTGACCTGCGCAGACAACATCTGCCGGGTGTCAGCAATATTGAACAACCAAACCATAGCGGCATAAACAACAATACCCACAAAAATCTTCAGCGCCAACAACACAACCGCAGGTAAGGCCAGAACCGGTAAACTCTGTATCACTCCATACATAACCGATGCAGCCAG
>CALHAO010000021.1 GCA_937931765.1 uncultured Thiotrichaceae bacterium | reverse complement strand
ACGGTATTGAGCAGAGGCATAGTCAACGCGGGTTAAAGCCATTTTTTACTCCGTGAAAATATTGCACAAGATAATCTGATGTTTTTAAACCGCTTAGTAAGACAAAAATGCCAAGGTGATAACCGGGAATGCCACCAGAATCGCCACACGAACCAAGTCAGAAGCGACAAAATAAACCACGGCTTTGTAGGTTTCGACAATTGGTGTTTTCCGATCCATCGCATTGATCACAAACAGGTTCATGCCAACCGGCGGGGTAATCAGGCCCACTTCAACCACAATCAACATTAATATGCCAAACCAGATCGCGGTTTGTTCAATATTGATCCGGTTCAACACACCCTCTGATACACGACGTAGGCCCAATTCGCGGGTCATCTCACGGGTTAGTTCCTGACCACTCGCCAATAAGCCTTGCGCTTCTTGCAATAAAGCAGCGGGGACTTCTTTACCGCTGGCCACCAGTTCGCTTAAACGCACTGACTGTAAATCAACCATTGAAACCAGACCGAAATCCAGCCCCTGAACAATCGGCCAGAAGATCGGCACGGTTAGCAAGATCATGGATAAGCTATCCATAAGACAACCAAGCAGCAGGTAAAACACTAGAATTAGGATCAGAATCAATAAGGGGCTTAAACCACTTTCACCAACCCAAGCCGCCGCTTGCTGTGGTACCTGCGTTAAGGCGAGAAAGCCGTTGTAATACGCCGCACCCAGTACGATAAAGAAAATCATCGCTGAGGCTTTTGCGGTGACAAAAAAACTATCGCCCAGTGATGCACGACTTAAACCACCAGCTAACCAGGCAATCACAGCTGTGCCAAGTGCACCGACTGCAGCACCTTCGGTTGGAGTGAACCAGCCCAGATATATGCCGCCCACCACTAAGCAAAAAACCAATAATACCGGCCATACGTCCACTAAATTTTTGAAGCGTTCGCCATAGGGCACACGCGGGCGGACTCCGGCTGAGCCGGGATTGATGCGCACATAAATTGAAATGGCAATCATATAGCCCAGCGCGGCCAATATTCCCGGAATCATCGCCGCCAGAAATAGTTTCGCGATATTTTGCTCGGTCAGAATGGCATAAATAACCAATACAACCGAGGGCGGAATGAGGATACCCAGCGTGCCACCCGCTGCGAGTGTCGCAGTAGAAAAGCCACCTTCATAACCATACTTTTTCAATTCCGGCAGCGCTACCCGCCCCATCGTCGCAGCAGTCGCCAGTGATGACCCGCAAATCGAACCAAAACCAGCACAGGCTCCAATAGATGCCATCGCAACACCGCCTTTACGGTGGCCCAGCCAACTCTCTGCCGCTTTAAATAGTGCCTGACTCATGCCGCCCAGGGTGGCAAAGTGCCCCATTAGCAGAAACATCGGTACGATAGATAAGGAATAATTGGAGAAGGTAGTATAGGTTTCAGACTTCAGACGGGCAAACGGAATATTGGTGTCTCCGGTCACCATGATCATGCCGCCCATTCCGGTCAGAAACATGGCTAAGCCAATAGGCACACGCAGAAAAATTAATGCCATCAATACGGGGAAGGACAATAGTCCAATGGTTATTGCGCTCAATGTTCTGCTCCCCCCTCAATGGATAGGATTTGTTGTCCGGTGAATGTTTCAAACAGGCGCACTGCGGCAATATATACTCCCACCAGCGCTGATGTAACCGCACCCAGCAGGCTGGCGGCGTAGCCCCACCAAACCGGAACCTGTAGCAGAAGTGTTGTTTGTCCTGAACTATGTTTGCTTTGCATGCCTTCAAACAATTTGACAGCAATCAGTATCAATGTGGCAGCGAAGATAACGTCAATAATGAGCTGCATTCTTCGGTTAAGAACGGGGAAACGTGCGATAAAAATGTCTACTGATGCATGACCGTTGTGTAGCTGGCAAAGGGGGATAAAAGCGAAAATAGCAAAAGCCAAACCGGCTTCCACCAATTCAAAGTCACCATTAATCGGGCCGACTCCAGTCGCCAACAAAACACTCGCAATACCCGGCATGAAACTTTGCAGCATATCGCTATGTAGTATTGAATTAAGTATTCGTCCGGCAATTGACAGACAGGTCATCAAAATTAAGAAACTTAAAACCAGACCACCTAGCACAGCGAAGAAGTGTGCCAGCTTTTCCATGAAACGATGCATGCTCCCCTCCTAACGAACACGAAAAGAGGCTGCGACTAATGTAGCCGCAGCCTTTTGGATCAATAGCACAGTAAACTAACTGCTACCATTTACTGTGCACCTGACCCCGTTAGCTTTACATCTCGCCTGTTGCGCCTTTACATTCACCCGCCATCAATGCTTTCGCCTGATCAATGCGTGCCTGGCCATCAATATCTTTTTCCTTTAAACCAGCAACCCAGGTTTCATAGATAGGTTTTACCAGCGTTTCCCACTCTGTAGTGTCCGAAACGGTGATAATATTATTGCCGTTATCAACCGCTGCCTCACGTGCCGGGCCGTCTGCGTCAGTTTGTACCCCACCCGCGAATACTGAGAAGTTAAGACCTGAATTTTCGTCGACTACTTTCTGCAGATCAGCAGGCAGACTATCAAATTTCTCTTTATTCATCGCTAACACGAAGGTCAGCGTATAAAGCGCATTGCCTTCAAATTCGGTGTGATTCTCTACTAGCTCCGGTACTTTAAGCGCAGTAGTCACTTCCCATGGAATCGTCGTACCATCAATAACGCCTTTCGACAGTCCTTCAGGCACTGCGGGTACCGGCATGCCAACAGGTGTTGCGCCCGCCAGCGTCAGTAGCTCATTAACTAAGCGTGAGCCACCACGGATTTTCATGCCCTTCAGATCCGCCGGAGTCTCTACCGGATCACTGGTATGAAGCATGCCGGGGCCATGAACCCATGTGCCCAGAATTTTGACATCTTTGAATTCACCGTCTTTCATATGCTCATCGAACATTTTCCAGTACGCACAAGAAGCAGCACGTGGGTCTTCCACCATGAACGGCAACTCAAATAATTCTGTAGTCGGATAACGACCCGGCGTATAGCCAACCACTGTCCATACAATGTCAGCAATGCCATCAATCACCCCCTTCGATAAGCCTTCAGGCACCGCAGGTACCGGCATACCGACCGGGGTTGCACCCGCCAGCGTCAGCAACTCATTAACCAAGCGCGAGCCGCCACGAATTTTCAT
>CALHAO010000020.1 GCA_937931765.1 uncultured Thiotrichaceae bacterium | reverse complement strand
GGATGGTGCAGTGGTGGGCACTTGTAGCTTACGTCGCCAGACTCAACTGCTGACACAATATCCGCACCTGAAAACAGCCGATCTACGCGGTAATATCAACACCCGCTTAGGCAAACTGGATAACGGTGATTATGATGCCATCATTCTGGCAGCGGCGGGTTTATTGCGTATGGGCTTTGAGGAACGTATGACCAGTGTATTGACACCGGAACAAAGCCTGCCGTCTGTAGGCCAGGGCGCATTAGGCATTGAGTGCCGGACAAATGATGAACGTGTAGAAAAATTGCTGGCTCCGTTGCTGAATCATGACACACACCTGCGGGTAACTACCGAGCGTGCTATGAACACACGCCTGAATGGTGGTTGTCAGGTGCCTATCGCCGGTTATGCGGAGCTGGAAGGCGATACTATCCGCATGCGTGGGCTGATTGGTTATCCGGATGGCTCGGCTTTATACCGCTGTGAAAAATACGGTTCGGTGGGTGAACCTGAAGCATTGGGTATTGCGGTAGCGGAAGATTTGTTGGCTCAGGGTGGCGACAAGGTACTGTCATCACTGGGCATCGAACTTCACGCCTGAGTGATGCCGAAACATGAGCGCCGCGCTGGATAATCTGTATATTGTCGTCACCCGCCCGTTAAAACAGGCTGTTCAGACACGCAACAAATTGCAGGCAGCCGGTGCTAAGGTTTCTTTGTTTCCGCTATTGGAAATTGTGCCGGTAGCGTCTGCGGAAACTCTGCGGCAACAACTCATCAATGCCCGGCACTACCACTGCATTATTTTCATCAGCACCAATGCGGTGGAGTATGCTTGCGCACTGGGTGGCGATGAGTTTCTGAGCAACTTGCATGCCTGCCGGATTGGGGCGATTGGCAAACGCACTGCTCAAGCCCTGAATACAAAGCATATTCCGGTGCATTTACTCGCAGAATCCGGCTTTACCAGTGAAAATTTTCTGGCACTATCCGCGCTGCGAAAGGTCAATAAACAGAACTTTCTCATTATTCGTGGCCAGGGTGGCAGGGAATTGCTGGCGCAAACACTACGCCAGCGGGGCGCACAGGTTGATTATGCGGATGTATACCGGCGGATTTGCCCTGATGACAGCACTGCTGAAAAATTAATACTACAGTACCAACAACAGCAGATTGATATAATTGCTTTGACTAGCAGCGAAAGCTTACATAACCTGCTCATATTAATAAACAACACCAAATGGCTCAAACAGACCGCATTATTAGTCGGTAGTCAGCGTATTGCAGCAGATGCCCGTCAGGCAGGATTTATGGCCGATATTATCGTCGCCGCAGATCCCGGCGATCAATCTATGCAGGAAGCACTGATTCAGTGGCGGCAGGACAGTATTAAATGATCGATAAATCAGATAACAACGAAATAAATGACACGGTAATACCTGACAATACGACGCCGGTGAAAAAACCAAGGGCAAGGGGCGCGGGTTTTGCTTTATTCATTGCTTTTCTGGCCTTGTTTTTTACAGCAGCAGGCATAGCAGCAGGCTACAAACACTGGCAACGCATGAGTGATCGTGCCAAGAATAATGCGCGTGAGATTGCAGCACTGGAAGAAGTCATCGCGGCTAAATCAGACAACAAAGTCTTTGAGATACTGCGCAAAGAATTAACAGAGTCTCAGGCCGCACAACAGAAAACGCTGGCAGGCTACCTGACACAAATTCAGCAAATGCATAGCCAGACGGAACAGTTCAGTAATACGGTCACGGCTCAGGTTCAGCAAATCACTTCACTGCAGGCCCAGTTAAAAAATGCCACAGCCCCAGAGACATCAACCGAGTGGCGCTTTGCTGAAACCGAATTTCTCTTAAAACTAGCCAGCCGCGAGCTGCGGTTATCCGGCAACAAAGAGGCGGCCAGTCGCGCATTACGTGAAGCCGACCAAATTCTCAGTGAGAATGGCTCAGCTAATTATTTACCGGTACGCAAGCAGATTGCCAATGACCTGGCCGTGCTGAAAGCGATGGAAACACCGGATATTTCACTGCTATCACAACGCATCACTGTGCTGAGCCTGAAACTAAAACCGGTGATTGATCATGCCTTTGAGCCGGAGGCGGATGCAGCATCGGACACAGGACAAGAAGCAACAACTTCGACTCAAAACAATGATAAGACAAGCGATTCATCGTGGAATAACTATAAAAATAAAGCCGTCAGCCTATTAAATGATGCAGTGATTATTCGCCAGTTAGATAAACCACTGGCCAATGAACTCAGTTTCGAAGCACGCGAACAGGCCTATCAATTACTGCAATTACGCTTGGAAGCACTGCGCCTGATGGCCTTACAGCAGCAGAACAAAGCCTACCAACAGCAACTTGAACTGGTGCGTGACAATGTCAATGCTTATTACCCGCCGGAACAGGCTCAGGTTATTCAGGAAACGCTGGATCAGCTGGCGGCGGTTAATCTGCTGCCACCTATTCCCGATATTTCCGGCAGTCAACAAGCCTTACAAAAAGCGCGTTTAGCGGAGGTGGGCCAATGATTCGGCTAGTCATGATTCTGATATTACTGATCGCCGGAGGATGGTGGCTAACCGCTACCCTGTCATCCAATCCAGGTGTTGCTTCCATTACCTGGGGTGGCGC
>CALHAO010000019.1 GCA_937931765.1 uncultured Thiotrichaceae bacterium | reverse complement strand
CCCGTCCAGCGTGCCAGCATTTGTAACAGGATCAGGGACAGAATGGCGATTAGAAAGAGTGAGGCAAGGATGCCGCTCAATTGGTAAAGCCGATCAAGGGCTGATCGTAAGCGGTGGAATCTGGGCATGGGCACTCCCGGTCTGGTGGTAGGAATATCAGTAGCTAAAAGATAAATCCCCCTTGTTCCCCCATCCCGTTTTTGTAAAACGGGAGAATACAAAGGGGGATACCTTCTCAGTAAACTTCTAACTTTTCTGGAAGGCGCTCCCCTTTGTAAAAGGGGAGACGGAGGGGATTTAGCTTATGGTTTTACTCAGCATTAAACGCATCGACAATGGCCTGACCCTGATCACCAGAAGCTTTCAGCCACTCAGCAGTCATGGTTTTGCCGATTTCTTTCAGTTCGCCAACCAGTGCATCGCCCGCAGGGCCAACCTTCATACCACCATCACGTAAACCTTGCAGTGTGAAGCCAGTGTATTCTTTAGCGCGCCAGGTGCCTGCGTACTCCGCTATTTCTGCACAGCCTTTAACGACGTTCTTATTGCCATCGCTGGTTTTGCCCCAAGTGTCCTTGTTCACAAAAACATAGTTACGTGGCAACCAGGCGTCCACTTCATAGAAATGGGTCAGGCTTTCCCAGACCTTGCGGTCATAACCGGTAGAGCCGGAAGAAACCATGGCTTCTGCGACGCCAGTGGCGAATGCCTGTGAGATTTCAGCCGCTTCGACAGATACCGGTAACATACCGGTCAGCTCAGCTAAACGTGCTGTGGCGTTGTTGTAAGAACGGAATTTAATGCCTTTCATGTCAGCAACAGAGTTTACTTCTTTCTTGAAGTACAGACCCTGTGGTGGCCATGGCACAGAGTACAATAACACCAGATTCTGCTCATCAAGCAGTTTAGTCATTGGCTCTTTTGCCGCTTCCCACAGTTTGGCAGCGTCATCAAATGAAGTGGCCATAAACGGTACGGAGTCAAAGCCAAATAAAGCGTTCTCATTCTGGTGGCCGGATAATAATCTTTCACCGATAGGGGCTTGTCCGGTTTGTACCGCACGCTTAATATCAGCACCTTTAAACAGTGAGCCTGAAGGGTGAGTGGTTACTTCAATGTCGCCACCGGTTCCCGTGGTAATACATTTAGCAAATTCAGCACCGACGGCTGAATGAAAGTTGCTGCCAGAGTATGCCATTGGCATATCCCATTTTTCAGCGGCCTGTACATTGCTTGCGCTAAAACTAACGGTGGCCAGCGCTACGGCTAATGCGATTTTCTTCATGTTGTTCCTCCAGTAGATAAGATAGCTGAGGCTAATGCTCAGTCGGTAAACCTATTCTCTCATTGCTCACCGAACCGATCGGGCCGGTAAGGTGTTAAATCAATATCAGGCTCCTGTCCTGATATTAGCTGCGCCAGTAATTGGCCAGTTCTTGGGCCGCCGGTAAGGCCGACATGGTGATGCCCGAAGCCTACATATAAATCTTGTAGCTGATTGATCTTACCAATCAGGGGGATAGAGTCAACTGGTGCCGGTCGGTGCCCGAGCCAAGTGCTTTCATCCTGCCATGAAATACCGGGGAGAGTCTCCTTAATTTTCTTGCGTAACAAATCGTGGGCAACTTTTGATGGTTCTGCTTCCAGTCCGCCAAATTCAACGATTCCTGCCAGCCGTAAACGCTCCCCCATCGGGGTCATCACAAACTTACCACTGGTAACCATCACTGGTGAGCGCGGCATAATAGTGGGGTTAATTAATTCAACATGGTAGCCGCGTTCCGTTTCCATCGGCACATTAATGCCGAGTTTTTTGGTGAGTCCGGCTGACCAGATACCGGTGGTCACAGCGACAGCATCAGCCGTGATGGTTTGCTGGTCACTGGCTTTAACGCCACTAATCCGGCTATTTTCCTGAATAAAATCTTCAACCTCACCACTAATCAGCTCCACACCCAGACTCACGGCATATTCGGTCAGTGCCTTTATATAATTACCAGGCTTAGGGATGCGCCCATGATTATTCATGCGCACTAATAACTGGCCATTACCAATTAAGGCAGGATCATAAGCCTTTACCGCTGCTCCTTCGATGACCTCCCAGCTAAAGCCGTGTTGCTCGCGTAATTTCCAGGCGAAAGCATCGGCTTTAAAGTGAGCAGGGCTGTCATATAAAAACAAATAATCATCGGGATGGACGAATGCGGCTGCCGGACTGTCTGCTGCCAGTGCCTGATGATCATACAGGCTATTGCCCACAATGGGCGTGAGTGCGGCGGCAATGCGTTCCACATCTGCCACGTTGCAGTGAGATAAATACTGATGCAGCCAAGGCAGCAGGGTTAACAGGTATGACCATTTCAGGAATAACGGCTGATCCGCACTGAATAACATCTTGGGTGCCTTTTTTAGCAAGCCCGGTACAGTCACGGGTACAACGGAACAAGCCGCCAGAATACCGGCATTGCCGTAGCTAGCAGCCTGTTTAGCGATTTGACGATCAATAATAGTGACTTTGCAGCCATAGCGCTTTAACCAAATGGCAGTCGAGATGCCAACAATGCCTGCGCCAATGACGATGATATGTTTGCTCAACAGTGACTCCTCATGTCCACGTTGTTCATGCGACTAAGAGTACCATGTCCTTATGAAGGGGACGGTAGTATATTAATGAGGTTATAAACAGTGTTTGGCGCAGATGTGCTATGACTGATGAGCAATAGGAGCAGGTAAAATGATGTGTGCTGATCCGGGTAATCCGAAGGTTGTCGCAGGCGGTAAAAATGTTTACGGCGTATCCTTGGGTATTCTGATGTTAGAAACACACTTTCCACGCATTCCCGGTGATGTCGGGCATGCTACGAGTTGGCCGTTTCCGGTGCATTATAAAGTGGTGCGTGGTGCTTCAGTGCAGAAGGTGGTTTGCCATCAGGCGGACGGTTTGCTGGATGAATTCATTATTGCCGGTCAGGAACTGGTGGCGATGGGTGTGGATGGTATTGCGACGACCTGCGGCTTTATGTCGTTGTTTCAGTCGGAACTGGCGGCTGCGTTGAAGGTGCCGGTGGCCAGCTCATCATTGATGCAGGTGCCTATGGTGCAGATGTTGCTGCCGCCAGATAAGCAGGTTGGTATTCTAACCATTTCAGCGGAGTCACTGACATCTGCTCACTTGAGTGCAGTTAATGTGCCGCTGGATACACCAGTAATGGGTGTGGCGCAGGATAGTGAGTTTGTTCGCACTATGCTGGGCAATGAGCCTTATCTGGATGTAGCTACCGCATCGGCAGATATTCTGGCGGCTGGCCGGGCGTTCTGTGACAAACATCCTGAGCTGGGGGCGATTGTCTTGGAGTGTACAAATATGGTGCCTTATGCCGCGCAACTACAACGGACTTTGGGTATACCAATTTATAGTATTCATTCTTTCCTGAGCTGGTTTCAAGCCGGTTTAGCACCACGATCTTTTACGCCTGATTCATTTTGATATGCCTATTTTTGCGGTAGTGCTGGGCTTGATCAGTGCATTGATCTGGGGCGCGCATTCTTCGGTGTCTATGTTGGCGATTAATCAGGGTTGGACGAGCCTTGACCTGACTGCTACGCGTGTCGCTGGAGGGTTACTGATTGCACTGCCTTGGTTTGCATGGCGATCTCAGCAGTCAGCGACTATTCCTTGGAAGCAGGCGTTGGCACTGACTTGCTTTGCAGGTGTGCCGTTTAGCCTGATTAATATTGCTGGTCTGCAATTTGCACCGATTACGCATGGTGGGGCTATTTCCTTGGGGCTGGCTCCGGTGTTGACCGGGCTGTTGAGCAAGCCGTTATTAGGTGTTTCGGTTAGTCGTGATCATTGGCTGGCGTTGGGTTTTATTATGCTGGGGGTGGCGGCGATCTGGCTGGGGACTTCAATTTCCTGGGCTTATGCGTTGGGGGATTTGTGTTTCCTGATCGGGGCGACGTTGTGGGCGCTGTATGCGATTTACCTGCGTAAGTGGGGTATTAAACCGGCTGAGGCGGCGTTTTATATCACGCTGGGGTCTGCGCCGTATTTAGTGTGGTATGTATTGGCGGCGGATTGGCCGGAAAGCACGCCGGATATGTTAGGTCTACAGTTGTTGTATCAGGGGCTGATCGTCGGGGTATTGGCCATTTTCTTTTATGGCAAGACAGTGAGTATTCTGGGGCCGCAACTGGGGACGTTGTTTAGTGCGTTGCCGCCGGTGGTGGTGCCGATAGT
>CALHAO010000018.1 GCA_937931765.1 uncultured Thiotrichaceae bacterium | reverse complement strand
TTTTTATCATAATCATAGACAGTTCACGGCTTAAATCCGAATCGATTATTTTTAGGGCAATTTCATACATTATTAATACCTAAGCTAAACCCTTTATCATCTAACAGTGATTTCAGTGACCACTTGAGTTTTCACAGAATTTGCAATAAAACATTGCTCATGTGCCTGATGGTGCATTTTTTCAAGCTGCGCCATCGTTGGTTCTTTATCACCTGAAAACTGCACATGCGGCCTAAGTGTCACCTTCGTCATTGAAATATTGCCATCACTGTCTTTTTCCATAATGCCGACAGCATCATCAACATATGAATCCACGACGTATTTTCGCTTGGCCGCAATGGACAAGAAAAATAACATGTGGCAGCTGGAGAGTGACGCAATAAAGGCTTCTTCAGGGTCAACATTGGCTTCGACGGAGTAGGGCAGAGGGACAACATGTGGCGACGATGAGGCTTGGACGGTTGTACCACCGTCAAAAATCCACTCATGGCCTCTGCTGTATTTGTTATCTATGTAATTTTCATCACTGGCTCTCGACCAGTTAATTTTTGCAGAATATTCAGACATAGTGGTTCCGTGTTGATGATGTCATGGTGCAGTTAAACCATGAAGCCAAAGAGTAGTGAACGCTTACATCCATCCGTACTTAGAACTGGTTACGCATTCGTGACTCAGCGACTGATTCAATGCATTGAGCTACCTGTGGATTAATCTGAAGCATGTTGCGCATGGCGGCGATTTCAACCTCAATGATTGATACATCGGTGTTAGCAAAAATATTGCTAGTAGCCGGATATTGATGAACCATGCCTGCAATGCCAAAAAAATCACCCCGACTTAGCAAGAATTTACTGTAGTCTTCATCAAATAATGGCTGATCGCCGGGTTGCTCTTGTACTTTTCCTTTTAGAATAATATAAAAATAAGTAGGAATTACACCTGTAGCTAAGACGCACTCACCACGGGTGTATTCCCTAAGGTAACTATTTTTTGATAATTTCTCTATATCAGACTTAGATACGTCCAGTACAGCGAGTGCGCTTATATGCTCGGCAAGTATGTCTGGAGTAATAAGGTCCACAGATTGCTGATCTGGCCCATTAAAATGAAAGACATCATGAGCCCTATTAGGAAAAGAAACGCCATTACGTTTACTGGCATACCAAACTCTCGATACAAAATCGTCACGAATTACATTAAAAATATCAAATTTATTAATGACACAGTGAACATCGTAATGTATAGAAAATTCATCGTAAGATTTTACAAAAACTGCGGGTTTAGGTGTTTCGAGAATGTTTGGAGTTTGATGAGCAACATCCATTAGCATGTCTTTTACTTTGCGGGGGGAAGCATCAAAAGAGAAATCGAAGCCAACAATGATCATCGTGTCTAAACTGGGTCTACTGTAATTTTTGAATTGTTGCTTAGCAATCACCGCATTAGGAATAACAATCCTATCTTCATGGGGGTTTACCAATGAAACAGCACGCCAATCTATACTAACCACTTGGCCTAACAATTTCTCATCATCACCGACCTGTATCCAATCACCTACCACAAAAGGCTTTGATGAGAGTAGAGCAAGTCCGGCAAACAAACCTCCTAAAACATCCTGCAGTGCTAAACCTAATACAACTGATCCAACACCGAGTGCTGCTAATAGGCGTCCAAGATCAGCACCCCATACTTCGGACATCACAAAAGCTGCACTGAGTAGGACAATAAAAATACGTAAGAAATCAATGAGCAGTTTGGGGATTTTGTCACGCTGAGCTTTTGGAATGGCATTCGAAAATACCATTGCGTTAACAAACTTTAATGATGAGTCAACCAGGACTATCCAGAATACGGTTTTGATTATTTTATAAGGAAGCCAGCTATGCTCTATCTCAAGCACATAGCCGATGAGTAGATATGCAACAGCAATAGGGATCAATATATTTCTTAAATTTTTTACAACAGGAAGAAAAGATGACTGCGACCTGTCCATTGATCTTAGTATTTCACCCAGGATAATGAACAAAACTGGCATTCCCAGGAGTATTAGCATCCCCCAGTAAAACCAGGTTTGGTTAAACATATTTTCTAAAAAATTCATGCTGTCTGTACTTTTTGGGCTGTGTTAGGGGCACTTTCCCAATTTGCTATCTCACCAATATGGGGATCAGAAATGATATCACAAATGGAGAAATCTTCAGTTTCAAGTAGTTGGTTGTAGACTGGGGCATCGACTTTTATGCTATTTTTGGATGCTCTTTTGGCAAGGATACTCGCCGTTGCCACAGTTGCACCCATAAGGGTATAAATCGGTTTCTGCTTGCCTATGACACCTGCCGTGACACTACCAGAGCTAATGGCAATTTTAGCGGAAAGAGAGTTTCCATGCGCAATATTCAAACGCTGGATTGATAACAAAATTTCTTTAGCGAAAGCCACCGCATTTCTTGCATAATCTAGGCGGGGGTTGGTTAACCCACTAGCCGCAAGGTAAAAGTTGCCTTGTGAGGTTATCCTCTCTACGCTGTAATTGTGCGCTGTTTCATCAAAATTACTAATAATCTGATTAAGCATCATGACAGTTTCTTGTGGAGGTAACTCTTGGTCTATCTCACTAAAACCGAAGAAATGAATCTCAATGACGGCAACATTCTGAAATTCATCAGCAATTAAAGACTGGCCTTTATCAAACTTGTCAGCGATCGGGGCAGGGAAAATCATTAATAGTTGCTCTTTAAGGTGGGCAGCTTGTTCCTTGCCTTGCTTTTTCTGGCTGTTTAGTTGATCCGTAACGGTATTTATGTCTTGTGCCAACAAGCCAAATTCATCCCGACGTTTACTAATAAGAGGTTCTGTTTTCTCTCCTGACGTCAGCTTTCTCACATGAGATGAAATTGACTGGAGTGGCCCAACAAATATATTTGAAACTAAGAGGCCGCATAATGTCATAACAGCGACTGTTATGGACCCACCTGTTAATAATGCTTTTTCAATACTGGTTAGAGTTTCGAGTGCTTCCTTATGCCCTTTCTCAGCGACTATTACCCAGTCCAGCCCACGAATATTTAATGGGGCATATGCGCTGATAACGGAGTATCCGTTGTATCCAGTATCTACCTTAATATCAACATTTCCTCTAAGAGCGTCAATAACTATCTCGTTATCGATTCGTTGTTTTAAGATACTTGATGTTATTTCAGAAGGCGGAGATGAAGTTGGCTCTTCTTCAGCATTAGTTTGATTTTCGAACCGGGATTCAGAGCGCATAAGCTTGTCATGACCGACCAGATAAACCTCACCTGTTTTACCTAGGCCATCACGCACCCAATTTTTGCTATTAGTCAGGATATTATTAAGGTCAGCGACCGGTATTTGTGCGGCAAGCACTCCCAAAAAATCTGATCCATCATAAATAGGAACGGCTAGAAATCCAGCTGCCTGCCCAAGTGAAGGTTTATAGGCCTCGAAATCTGAAACTAAAACATTTCCTTTAATCGGGTTAGCCATCACTCTTTTAACGATGTTGGCAAGCTTGCTGTCTGAGTATGGGCCGTTCTGGAGGCTCGTGGCAAAATCTAATTCTTTAAAAACACTATAGACAATATTGCTTTTTGTCGGCTCAATAAAAAATAAGTCATAGAACCCAAACCCTTCTACCATTGTCAGCATATCACTGTGGTGCTTGCGGTGTGAATCGCTGTAATAGCTGCCATCACTCGCAAACTCAAAGAGCTGTTTGTTTCCGATGGGCGCAGGATTATCAACAACATAATGATATTGGAGATAGCGTCCGATATTTGATTTGGGAATGAATTGATTCGTGATGGCGACTTCGCCTGTGACTGCTACTATTTGAGGGAGAAATGATTTTTCATAATGTGCAAAAAGCTTATTCAATTCATCTAAATTGGGTGAAATATTGTAATGTTCCAGGAGCGACATGCTCGCAGAAAACTCTCTCATGGCCTCAATAACAGAGGGGGTATTGGAAAAAACACTCATCTCTGCGCTTTTTTCATGGAAGTAGGACTCTACCTGCTCAATTCTGCTGTTGCGTAAGCTGACAAGTTGTTGGTGGAGGCTATTATCTAGCGCACTTTTACTTAGGTACAAGCTTTGATAGGCTGTTGCCAAAACGCAGACAATGGTGCTACCTAAGAGTACAAATAAGAACTTTGAGCGCAACCCTAGTCCATATTTCCTCAACTCTGTCAGAGGTTGTGAAGTGTTTGATGTTTCCATGATTTACCTTTTAAGATCACTAGAACAGTAATTTATTGAGTTGTTCACCGATGGTATTAGGTGACAGTGGAAAAGCACCCTTCGATAGGGCAATCTGTTGTCCCTGACGAGAAAAAATAAACTTAATAAACTCACTAATGTAATCTGGCAGCAGAATTCCAGGGCGTTTATCGATGTATAGATAAAGGTAACGAGTTAAAGGATATTGTTTGTTTGCAATATCAAGGAGATTGGGTGAAAAGCTAGGGTGTTGTTTAGATTTGCGAACTGTTAGTGTTTTGATGCTGTTATCCATTGCAATCATAGAGGCGAAGCCTAGCGAGTATTTATTTTTACTTATAGTTTCAACCATCTCAGTATCTTGTGCGATTAGAGGGTAATCGCTTGTTTTATATTCACCACCACATAATATTTTTTCTTTGAAAAAGTCAGATCCGCCTGAGACAGGGCTAATAAAACGTATTTCAAGCGCTTGAGGCGTATCCCAACCAAGTGTTTTCCAAGCTGTAATTTCTGTATTGTTTTTGCAATTGCGAGTGCTTGAATAGATTGCATCAAGTTGTAGTTTGCTGATAGTAGTGATGGGGTTCGATGGATGGACGATTATTCCTAATGCATCTAAGGATACCCTGATTTCAGTTGGCTCGTAGTGCTTCGCTCTTTTAAAAGCGGCTACTTCCTTGTCATGGATTGAACGACTCATTGCCCCGAGTAGGGCCGTACCATCTATTAGTGCATTCGGTGCTGATCCTGAACCTCTTGCTTCCATTTCAAAGTCAACAGATGGATACATTTTTGTGAACTCTTCCAGCCAAGCTTCCAGAATGGGGCTAACAATGACTGAGCCAGCGCTACTCAGTGTTCCATGGATTAACTCACTGTTATCGAGTGGAGTGTACAAAGGTAGCAATAAGGTGCTGTCTTTAGCAGCGGCCTTGTTGAACGTAAAGATCATTAATATCAGTGCTGACAGCAATATTAATAAAGTGGTTTTCATGGGGGTTTTCAGTTGGTAGAAAAAACTACTCTTCATATAAAACATGTAAATATTAGCCCTGTTAACATTGCTACTAATAGCTGATTAAATACTATTTCTGGGGTCATACTCAGGAAACTATCGGCTTGCCAATCAACAGTAAACCTTGGTCGAATCAATGGCATATTATTTATAAATAACGTACTGGTGTTATCATAATTCATTCTTATAAACTATTTCATTTTTAGGCTCAAAAGCACCAGCATCAATGGGGCTGTTGTTTTCAAGATACTCTTTCAATACTTCTGCATCAACAAAGCCAGTATCAGTAAAACTACTTACATCCGTTATTTTGGGGTAACCATCACCACCTCCTGCCACATAGTTAGGTAGAGAAAAGCGGTAGCGTTTTTCTGGGTCGATAGCCACGCCTCTGATCTTTACATTAGACACACTGCTACTATGAACCGTCATGGAGATGCCCGAAAACTGAGCATATCCGCCAGTATTGGTCGGTATAGTTGCAACTTGTGACAGGTAACCAATAATCTCTTTTCCAGTCATAGAAACAGAAGCTATGGTATTAGCGAAAGGCAGAACCGTCAGCACATCTCTGTACGTGATATCACCCGGTTCGATTGAGTTACGGATACCACCAGAGTTTACGATGCCGAAGTCAGCTTTTGCCCTCATCATCTGTGTCGCTACAATTAAACGTCCCAGATTAGTTTGACCATAGCGAACAAACTTTTTGTCACCAACTAACAATTTATTAGTGCTACCAATTTTCATGCCTATCGCTTTCTTACCTTTTTCCAGGTAAGGGCCAAGCAACTGCATCATTTCTTGGTCGTGCATAATCTCGCGAGTGATGTGTACACGTACCTCTTTGCCTTCAGCATCTTTGATTTTTTTCTTCAGGTTCACTGGAATCAAGCTATAAGAAACCAGAGTGGTTTCACCATTTTTGAATTCAAAATCGGCGCGACCTACATATTTCCCCCACTCATGAGCTTGCATAATGTAGATGCCGTTTTGTTTATCTGGCGTACACGCCTGTCCTGCTTTGTATTTATCGTTGCGCTTATTCTTAGCTTTCATGCACACCGGATTTTTCGAATGTCCACCAATAATTGCTGTGACAGTGCCTTCAGGTAATGAGCGAGCCAGCATGACATCGCCGGGTGCATTGTAACCATGTGCACTGTTGGTGTAGTGCCCCATGTGAGTAACTGCGAATAAAATATCTGGTTTGGGGCCTTCCTCAAGCTCCTTCAGAACCTTCAGAGCCTCAGTTCTAGGATCTTTGAATTCTATGTTAGATGTGTGCAAAGGCTTAACGATCTTAATTGTATCATCAGTGGTTAAGCCCATAACCGCAATTTTGATACCTTGTTTTTCAAACATGCTGAACGGTTTTAACAAACGTTTTCCACTATCTTTAGAGTAGACGTTAGCAGATAAGAACGGAAAGCCTGCCCACTCCTCTTGCTTTTTTAGTATATCTAAAGCGTTGTTAAATTCATTATTACCGACCGTCATAGCATCATAACCAATATGCTTCATACCTTTGAAATCTGGCTCAGCATACTGAAGATCAGACTCTGGTACACCCGTGTTGACATCGCCACCGGACAAAACCAATACACTCCCGCCAGCGGCTTTGACTTGATTGCGAATCGTATTGATCAGTGTGAATCGCGCAGGCATACCATACTCGCCATGGCGATTGTGCCAGAAACGACCATGATTATCATTGGTGTGAAGAACCGTAATTTTGTAAGTCTTGTCATCTTTCCAATCTTTGGCAAGTACCGGTGTGGCTACGCAGCAAGCAACTAATACTGGAAAAACTAATGTGATACTATTCATAGCAATTCCTATAAAAAAACGCTTCATCTTAACTGATATTACGAAATAGGCAATATTTTGATCGATCTATAGGGTAGGGTAATTGGGCTTAAATAAGCATTGAAAAATCCCTCTTCTCAGGGTGAGTGAGTAGTGCATAGGATATCCACGCACTAATCGTCAGAGGAAACACCAGCTTCGAGACTTTGCTTTATAACGTTGCGTGCTGTCATTAGTAAAGCAGATGGTTGGGGTGGTGATCGAAGAACTCGGCAAATATTACTACACCGCCCAGCCAATGATGCTAATTGCTCATGCCCGAATTTTGTCAGGCATGTTGCCGGATATGCCACAACACCCCAGAAGGGTCAGTGATTTGCATCATCATAGCCCCTTCCTGCTCGTGTGGCTCAGATAGCATTTTGGCGGAGCCTCCATAGGTGCCTTGCCAGTCTATACCTGCCAGTTTTTTATGCCATGCGCTTAAGTCTTCGACATAAAGACACAGCATAGAATTATCTGCGAAGTCCTGAACATAATAATCCTGCAACCAAAACCCGTAATTTCCAAGCTCCAGTAATACGGCGTTTTGGGTTCTTGCGGCCTCAACGAACCCCAGTTCCAAGTAAAAATCTCTACTTAAGTCAAAGTCCTTAGCAGGGAGAAACGGAGTGATTCCTTGATGCTTAAAATTTTCTAACTTAACCTCGTTCAATCCCTCATCTTGCGATGGTGGTTCAAAAAACTGGTTAACTTGTCTGAACACTGCTTCAGTATCAAACTGCGCCCGCTCAGGATGCTCAGCCCGCCGCTTGGCTATCTGTACCAAACACTGCTCATCACTCACATCAAGAAAAACTAACTGATGCTCACACCCAACTTCAGTACAAAGCTCCTTAAACCAAGTCCGCTGCCGTACTGTGTTCGCCGGAAAATCCATAACAACATGCGTACCGGTTTGCAGGATATTCTGAACATGCGATTTAACAAACGGTTTAATCAGTGCTGAAAACCGTAAATAGTCATCAAAATCATGAATCTGCTCCGGATAATGCGCAGCCAGCCACTCGTCTTCAGACAGCAGTACTGCATTATTCTCAATCGCCAAATTTCTTGATTTCGTTGACTTACCCGCTCCCATTTTTCCACAGAAGAAAGTCAGTGTGCCGGTGTTACTCATGGTGTCCCCTTTTTGTGCGGTAGTCGTTCGTGTGGTGTGGGCTAACCCTGATCCCGCGCCGCACAGCTGCCACGATATTCTTCAGGCACATTGCCCGGACATTCACCACACAGCTCATTACCCGGCACGGCGAAATCAATTTTACGCGGATAAGGCAGGTCAAGGCCTTCCATAATATCAACAAACTCCTCACGACTTTTACCACCACCCAGACGCGGATTACGGGCTTTTTCCTGTGCCACCGTGGTCACAAAGCGTGACTCATAATCATGCCCCGGATAAATGATAGTGTCATTCGGCAGCGAGAAAATTTTGTTGTGGATACTGTTGTACAACGTGGCGGCATCACCGGATTGAAAGTCAGTGCGCCCGCAGGCTTCGATCAGTAGTGCGTCACCGGTGAAGATGAATTTCTGAATCGGCGTATCAATCAGATAGGCAAAGTGATGATCTGTGTGGCCGGGTGTGTACAACGGGTTGAGTTCAACAGCGCCGACGCGGAAAGCCTGACCTTCTTTAATGCCAATATCGGCACAGGATGACTGGATCATCGCCGGATACGCAATTTTGCATTGGGTCTGTTCGCGTAGCCGCTTGGCACCGGTGAGGTGATCCGCGTGAATATGGGTTTCCACGGTAGCGGTGAGGGTCAGGCCCATATCCTTCAATAGCTGCAAATCACGTTCTACGGTTTCCAGCACCGGGTCAATCAGAATCGCTTCACCGCTATTCGGATCAGCAATCAGGTAGGTGAAGGTGGACGAATCGGCTTCAAACAGTTGGCGGAATATCATTGGCCCGTTATTGGTAGTTCGTTTGTTGGTCGCGCTCATGGAATTGGCCTCTATAAAAAGTTATGCTGAAATAATTCTTATGATTAGCATAGGTCTTTAGCAGGTATTATCAATATCCCCCAACAGATATTTCACTAAGGTAAGAGGTATGTGATGAGCTGCGGCCTGATGCACATATCTTTGTGGAATCGGGTGCTAACTGGTGTGAGCTTAGTGATGACCTGCCTCAGTTTGGTGCTGGAAGAACTGCTTAGAATTAGGTCATGGAAATTGAGTATCCCCAATATGTAGTACACTGACATAACCATCATTATCGGAGGATGCAAAATATGATCACACTACATGGTTTCGGCCCGAATCTGGGCTTAGCTGACCTTAGTCCGTTTGTACTCAAGGTTGATGCTTATCTGCGCGTGGCTAATATCGATTTTGTGCGTGAAGACGACACCATGAAGAACCTGCGTAAGTCGCCTAAAGACAAATTACCGTTTATTGATGATGGTGGCCACATTGTTGCGGACTCACAAATCATCATCGATTATCTGGAAGCTAAAGCAGGTGACAAGGCGCTGGATCAATGGTTAAGCGAAGAACAAAAAGCCATTAACTGGTTGACGACCAAAGCGATGGATGATCACCTTTATTGGTGTGGAATACATTCCCGCTGGGCGTGTGATGATACCTGGCCGACCATTCGTGAGGCGTTTTTTGGTGGTATGCCATTTCCACTAAAAAAGATTGTTCCATTTATGGTGCAGCGGGATATGAAGCGTAGTTTGATGGCGCAGGGCACAGGTCGTCATTCTGATGCTGAGATTCAGGCTTTTGTCAGAAGAACAATGACCAGTTTGTCGGTCGTATTGGGCGATAAGGACTATTTCCTGGGCGAGCGGATGAGCACGCTGGATATTTCAGCTTTTGCCTTTCTGGCGCAGAATATTCTGGTGGATCTGGACAACCCTCATGTCAGGATTGCCCGTGAATTTGCTAATCTGGTGGCTTATGCAGAGCGCTTTCACCAGCAGTATTATGCTGTGGCGGATCAATCTATTAGCGGATGAGCAGTTCCAGCTTGCCGGGCTTGCCTTCCCATTCGGCGGCATCGTCCGGCGCTGGTTTCATTTCTGTAATCACCGGCCATTTTTGCGCCATGTCCATATTCAGTTGATAGAGGTGCTGCTGTGAATCAGTCGCCTCATCTTCCTCAATAATCGCGTCGATGGGGCATTCCGGCACACACAGGGCGCAATCGATGCATTCATCGGGGTTAATCACCAGCATGTTTTCACCTTCATGAAAACAATCAACCGGGCATACTTCGACGCAATCGGTATATTTACATTTTATACAGTTCTCAGTCACAAGAAAGGTCATGGTGCTGCCTCGTCAATGGTTAGGTTCATGGGTAAAGGTTGTGATTTAGCCGGTTGATAAAGTGGATGAGCAGGCTCACCCGATTTGTTCATTTTCAAACAGTGTAAATCAGGTATTAACTGTAGCACATGTGTGGAGCGTCCTAAGTATGAACCATCATTGCCCCACGCCGCTACCACCAAACCGGCATTTTGGGCCAGCGTTTTGAGCCATTTATCATTGTCTGCGCCAATCGGGTCTGCTGTGGCTTTCATGTCTTTCGGTTCGGTCGCCCTGAAGGCAAACAGGTTGGCCATACAAACGCCACCGTAACCCCATGCTTTTGCGAAGTTCATACAGCGGATCAGTGTTGGGTCATTGGTGGTTTCGTCTGCGGTTGATGGATTAAGCCCTACGAACATGACGTGTGGGATTGAATCATCCCAGGTGCGCCACAATGCATAACGGTAGGTGCGGCAGGCGGATAGGTTTGCTGTGTTTTTCAAAGGGTGTTCTGACCTTTTTGTGCTGGTTGGTGGTGGGTAACAGTACTATTTGGGGCTGTTGATTTCAAATTGATCACTGTGGTTGCGGGTTGGAATGTGGTGGTTTTTGGAGCTGCCTGTGCGGCAGTGAAGTTGCACTGTTTATTCCATGCATAGAATTTCTAAGCTGCCTGTGCGGCAGTGAAGGTCGTATCCCGGCTGTCACTGTTGTAATAAAATTTCTAAGCTGCCTATCCGGCAGTGAAGGATTGGAGAATCATTATCCCGGCGTTGGTTAATTTCTAAGCTGCCTATCCGGCAGTGAAGAATAGCAGCCGCGCCGGTAGCGAACTCAGCAATTTCTAAGCTGCCTATCCGGCAGTGAAGCCAAGCCCGCAAGCGTTGCCCCCCCTTAAGGTTTCTAAGCTGCCTATCCGGCAGTGAAGGCATCTCTGCCGGATTTACTGCTAATATCCTGTTTCTAAGCTGCCTATCCGGCAGTGAAGAAAACCGCAAAAGCAGGGGTGAGTGGATAGATTTTCTAAGCTGCCTATCCGGCAGTGAAGAATCAGGCGTTACGCTTGTTTGATGTTAATGCTTTCTAAGCTGCCTATCCGGCAGTGAAGATTCGTGTGGGGCGCTATGGTCAGGGTGCTAATTTCTAAGCTGCCTATCCGGCAGTGAAGACATACTTGATTCACTATGTACTAGCTCTTCTTTTCTAAGCTGCCTATCCGGCAGTGAAGGTTAATTGATGATGATGTTTCTTTGCGGGAATTTTCTAAGCTGCCTATCCGGCAGTGAAGTTTTGTTCTGGTCTATGGCGCTCATCTTCAGTTTTCTAAGCTGCCTATCCGGCAGTGAAGTTATGTACTGGCATGTTCGGCTAATTCTTCGCTTTCTAAGCTGCCTATCCGGCAGTGAAGGTGCACCGGTTGTTTCGGGTGATGTGCCGAAGTTTCTAAGCTGCCTATCCGGCAGTGAAGTCACTG
>CALHAO010000017.1 GCA_937931765.1 uncultured Thiotrichaceae bacterium | reverse complement strand
GGGCTGCCGTATTCTAAGGGTGCAGGCCAGGCATCCTGTACATTGACGATGTAATCATGGCAGATTTGGTTCAGTTCATTAGTAGTGACGCCAGGCTTAACGTGCTCGCCAATCATGTCTAATACTTCGGCTGCCAGTCGCCCGGCAACACGCATTTTTTCAATATCTTCAGCTGTTTTTATCTGAATCGCCATCTGTCATCTTTCTCGGTAGAACTCGGAAGCGAATCATGGTATAAAGCGCTCGCCAATTTAGCAAATCAGATTGCTGTAATTAAGCTAATTTTGGTGAATTATGAAAGGTTTTCGGGAATTCCCGATAAATCTCACTTAAATCCACACATGCATCGACACAATATTGCAGGGTGCCTGATCAGAACCATCATCGAATGACTGACAGGTTGCAAATTGGGATGTATGGAGGCGTAACCCGAACGGAGTTCAATAATGCCTAAAGTCACAATGCGTCAAATGCTGGAAGCCGGTGTCCATTTCGGTCACCAAACTCGTTACTGGAACCCAAAGATGGCACCTTATATCTTTGGCGATCGTAACAAGATTCATATTATTAACCTCGAGCAAACACTGCCGATGTTCAACGATGCAATGAACTTCGTTGGCAAAATGGCTGCTCGTGGTGGAAAGGTAATGTTTGTTGGTACTAAGCGTTCTGCGCGTGAAGCAGTTCGTGAATCAGCTCAAGCCTGCAAAATGCCGTATGTTAACCATCGCTGGTTAGGTGGCATGCTGACTAACTTCAAAACAGTTAAGCAGTCTATTCGTCGCCTGAAAGACCTGGAAAAGATGGTTGAAGATGGTTCGATGGATAAGCTGAATAAAAAAGAAGCGCTGACCAGAACCCGCGAAATGGAAAAGCTTGAGCGCAGCCTCGGCGGTATCAAGGACATGAAAGGTTTGCCTGATGCGCTTTTTGTTATCGATGTAGGCTACGAAGACATCGCTGTTCAGGAAGCTAAGAAGCTGGGTATCCCGGTTATTGGTGTTGTGGATAGTAATAACCCACTGACTAACATTGACTATGTTATCCCTGGTAACGATGATGCGATTCGTGCGATTCAGCTGTATACCACAGCAGCTTCTGACGCTATCAAAGAAGGTCATGCTTCTGCGGCTGTACCTGGCCAGCGTGAAGCAGCAGCACCTGCGAAGAAAGCTGATGCAGCGCCAGCAGTAGAAGCAGCTCCGGCGGCGGCAGCACCTAAAGCTGAAGCAGCAGCACCGGCAGCCGCTGAAGCACCAAAAACTGAAGAAGCAGCCAGCGAATAAGGTTGGCTTAACTACAAGCTTTTAGGAGTTAAAATCATGGCAATTACTGCCTCTATGGTTAAAGAGCTGCGCGAGCGTACCGGCGCAGCAATGATGGATTGTAAAAGAGCACTGACAGAAACTGCTGGTGACATGGAAGGCGCAATTGAGCTGATGCGTAAATCCGGCGCGGCGAAAGCTGACAAGAAAGCTGGTCGCATTGCTGCGGATGGTTTGATTGTTATCGCCATTTCTGCTGATGCTAAGCAGGCTGCACTGGTTGAAGTGAATAGTGAAACTGACTTTGTTGCTAAAGATGACAACTTTGTTACTTTCGCTAAAGCGGTCGGTGATGTTGTGTTGACTAACCAACCTGCTAACCTCGAAGCTATTTCTGCATTGCCTTTGGGCGAGCAGACAGTTGAAGAAGCACGTGCTGCTTTGATTGCGAAAGTAGGCGAAAATATCAAGCTGCGTCGTTTTGAACTGGTTTCAACGGATGGCCTGATTGCTTCTTACCAGCATGGCGCTAAAATTGGCGTACTGGTTGAACTGCAAGGTGGTGACGCTGAACTGGGTAAAGACATTGCTATGCATATTGCTGCAAGCCGCCCGGTGTGTGTCGATGAAAGTGGTGTGTCTCCTGAACTCGTTGCTAAAGAACGTGCTATTCAGCTAGACATCGCTATGCAAAGTGGTAAGCCGGAAGCAATCGCAGAGAAAATGGTCGATGGCCGCATGCGTAAGTTCCTGGGTGAAATCACTCTGACAGGTCAGCCTTTTGTTAAAGATCCTGATCAGACTGTTGGCAAGTTGCTGGCAGCTAAAGGCGCTACTGTTGTTAGCTTTACCCGTGTTGAAGTGGGTGAAGGTATTGAGAAGAAGCAAGAGAATTTTGCTGATGAAGTAGCAGCACAGTTGGCGGCGGCGAACGGCTAAAGTCTGACTGCACCGTTATTGGGTGCAATGTTGTTTAAAAAGGGTATCGGGTTTCCGATGCCCTTTTTGCGTTTTGGGGAGTTAAGTTTCTTTTTACACTGCATGATAATCGCTAAAGTCGACGCTTTTACGACCGTAACGAACAGCTTGTTTGATATTGTCACGTGACAGACCCAAGTCATTCAGATCATGATCACTCAGTGTGTTTAATTCTCTGATAGCCTGCTGGATCTTTTTCTCTTTGCTGCTCAGGCCTAGTTGACTATCAATGTATTTAAGTAAGCTAAACATTTTTTCTCTCTTTTTTATATTAAGTTAATGTGGCTAATGTACTGCGGGTATTGCGGCGCAACAAGCGAGAAAATTTTGAATATCAGGTGAGTTAAAGTTACCTGATTCTGCCGTGTGGTTTATCCAAGGTTGCCCCCTATCTCTTAACTCTGTATAAAGTACGCCAAATCAACAGCAGGACAGTCGCTATGTCAATGACCCCAAACAGAATTCTTTTAAAGCTGAGTGGTGAAGCCCTAATGGGCGATCAGGGTAGTGGTATTGACCCTGAAGTGCTGGAGCGGGTGGCGAAAGAAATTATGGAAGTGCAGGCATCCGGTGTTCAGGTGGCCTTGGTGATCGGTGGTGGTAATCTTTTTCGTGGCGCAGCGTTGTCAGCAGCAGGCATGGATAGAGTGCGCGGTGACCAGATGGGTATGTTGGCCACAGTGATGAACGCACTGGCGATGCAGGATACGCTGGAACGTTTGGGTGGTTCCTGTAAAGTAATGACTGCGCTGGGCATTGATCAGCTGGGTGAAGCATTTTCAGCTCATCGTGCGCGTCAGTACCTTGATGCCGGTCATTCGGTGATTTGTGCGGCAGGAACCGGCAGTCCTTTTTTTACGACAGATACTGCTGCGAGTTTACGTGCTGTGGAACTACAAGTGGATTTGTTGCTCAAAGCGACTAAAGTGGATGGCATTTATACTGCCGACCCGCTGAAAGACCCGGAGGCTACTCGTTATGATCAGTTGTCATTTGATTCCGCGATTGAGCAGCAGCTGGGGGTTATGGATTTAACAGCAATGGTAATGTGCAGAGATAATAATATGCCATTGCGTGTATTTGATATGTTTGCTGCGGGTGCTTTGCAATCAATTGTGCAGGGTGAGTCCGTAGGAACGTTGGTAGAGGTCTAAAAAATGATTGATGAAATTCTTGAAGATGCGGATATCCGCATGCAAAAAACCATTGAAGTACTGAAAACAGAATTGACCAAGATTCGCACAGGTCGTGCGCATGCCAGTCTTCTGGATCATATTCAGGTTGAATATTATGGTTCTGATGTGCCATTGAGTCAGGTAGCGAATATCTCGATTGAAGATGCACGCACCCTGAGTGTGACACCTTGGGAAAAGCCAATGGTTCAGGCGATTGAAAAGGCCATTATGAAATCTGATTTGGGGTTGAATCCAATGTCAGCAGGCACAGTGATTCGTGTGCCGGTTCCGGCTTTAACCGAAGAGCGCCGCCGCGATTTAGTTAAAGTGGTAAAGAATGAAGCGGAAAATACGCGGATTGCTATCCGTAATATACGTCGTGATGCCAATTCAGATTTTAAGTCGTTGGAAAAAGACAAAGATATTTCAGAAGATGACGAGCGCCGTGCACAGGACAATGTCCAGAAATTGACAGATAAGTATGTCAGGGAAGTGGAAGTGGTTCTGGATAAGAAAGAACAGGATTTGATGGCAATCTGACGGTTCGATGGCAAAGAAAGAAAAAAATAACTGTATCCCACGCCATGTTGCCATTGTTATGGATGGTAACGGTCGGTGGGCGAAAGCGCGGTTTATGCCGCGTTTGTTCGGGCATAAGAAAGGTGTTGAATCAGTACGTAAGGTGATTAAATACTGCAGCGATGCGGGTGTGGAATGCCTGACGCTGTTTGCCTTTAGCAGTGAAAACTGGAAACGTCCGGAAGATGAAGTTAACGGCCTGATGTCGTTGTTTATGGGTGTGCTGGAAAAAGAAACTGTTGGCATGCTGCGTCACAACGTGCAGCTACAGTTTATTGGTGATCGTTCCGCATTCTCTGCACAATTACAGGCTAAGATTGCACTGGTTGAGCAGGAAACTGCACAGTGCAGTGGTCTTAAGTTGATTGTTGCGGCTAATTACGGTGGGCGCTGGGACATACTGCAGGCCGTGCAGACATTGGTTGGGCAGGTGCAGCGTGGTGATTTGAAACCGGATGAATTGACTGAGGCTCATATCGGTAAAGCCTTGTCGACACAAGAATTGCCGGAGCCTGATTTGTTTATTCGTACGGGCGGTGAGCAACGCATCAGTAACTTTTTATTGTGGCAGCTGGCATATGCTGAGTTGTTTTTCAGTGAGAAATTATGGCCGGAGTTTGATGAGGCATGTCTGCAACAGGCTTTTGATGCTTATGCCGGGCGTGAGCGGCGTTTCGGAATGACTGGTGAGCAGGTTAAAGCTTAAAGTCTTCGACTTCTACAGTAACGCATATGAAATGACTTCACTTCCAAGTATAGAAGTCTTCGACTTCTACAGTAACAACAGGATTGGCATGTTAAAACAACGAATTATTACCGGAATTATTCTAGCGATAGTGGCCGGGTCTGCCATTTATCTGTTACCCACCCAGAAATTTGCGATTGTCTCACTGTTTGCCATTGTTGGCATTGGTGCGTGGGAATGGGCCACTTTAACTGGCACCAAAGAGGGCTTGCCACAAAAATTGGCACCACTGCCCGCTATGTTGATCGCTTATTTACTCCTCCTGTTCGGTTGGCCATTGCTGCCGGTGTTGTTCGTTAGTGTGATTGTCTGGTCTGTGATTATCTGGATGCTGTTTAACTATCGACAGGGCACCATGCTGTATCAGAATCAGCCTTATATTCTAAAAAGCCTGAGTTTATTGGTCTTGGTTCCGGCATGGTATGCCTTGGTTAACTTGCACGGTACTCACTTTGGTTACGTTTTTTACCTGATCTCATTGATTGCATTAGCCGATATTGGCGCTTATTTCGCCGGTAAGAAATTTGGTAAAACTAAATTAGCTCCCCAATTAAGCCCCGGAAAAACTCGTGAAGGTGTGATAGGTGGTCTGGCTGTGACGTTTGTCTGGTCAATTATCTGGGCGGTGTATAGCACCGGGTCAGCACCGGATGCGCTGTTGTTTATTGTATTTTCTATGTTAGCGGTGGTTATCTCGGTGATGGGGGATTTATTCATCAGTCTGATCAAACGTGAGGTGGGTGCTGATGATAGTGGCACATTGCTGCCCGGTCATGGTGGCGTGTTGGATCGTATTGATAGCTTATTAGCGGCGGCACCTCTGTTTACCTTAGGCCTGTTGTGGATCAAATTAGGCTTATTATGACGCGTGCAATAAGTTCAAAGGCCATTACTGTTCTGGGTGCTACCGGTAGTATTGGTGTTAGCACACTGGATGTGGTGGCCCGCCACCCTGACAGATTTCATATCTTCGCACTTACCGCGAACCGCAATACCGAAAAATTATTTGACCAGTGTCAGCAATTCCGGCCTAAGTATGCAGTGATGGTGGATGGAGCTGCTGCTGAAAAGCTACAAGGCTTGTTGCGTAATGCAGGCAGTGAAACAGAAGTATTGTCCGGTGCCGAGGCCTTGGCGGCGGTTTCAGCGGATTCCGCAGTCGATTATGTGATGGCGGCTATTGTGGGGGCAGCAGGCCTGTTACCCACACTGGCAGCAGCAAAAGCAGGCAAACGGGTACTGTTGGCTAATAAAGAAGCTTTAGTCATGTCCGGTCGCCTGTTTATGGATGCCATTCACGAACATGGTGCAGAGTTGCTGCCGATTGATAGCGAGCATAATGCCATTTTTCAGTGTATGCCTTCTTCCATAAAGAATGGTCAGGTGGTTAATAATCTGGCGGGTGTTGAGCGTATTTTGCTGACAGCTTCCGGTGGGCCATTCCGCACATGGGAACTGAATCAATTACAGAATGTCACACCTGAGCAGGCTGTTGCACATCCTAATTGGGAGATGGGCCGGAAAATTTCAGTAGATTCAGCGACTTTGATGAATAAAGGGCTGGAGGTTATTGAGGCTTGTTGGCTGTTTTCTGTGTCACCGGAAGTGATTGAAGTAGTGGTACATCCTCAGAGTACAATTCACTCAATGGTATCCTATAATGATGGTTCCGTTTTAGCGCAAATGGGTAATCCGGACATGCGCACACCGATCACTTATGGTCTGGGCTGGCCGGAACGCTTGGTATCCGGTGTAGAACCTCTGGACATGTTCGCTACGGCACGATTGGATTTTGAGCGGCCTGATCTCGACCGCTTTCCCTGTTTGCGGCTGGCCTATGAGGCTCATGCAACAGGTGGCTATACAACAATTGCCCTGAATGCAGCAAATGAAATTGCGGTGCAGGCTTTTTTGGATCAAAGTATCGGTTTCATGGATATTCCCCAACTGATTGAAGCTGTCATGCAGTCAGCGGAGTCCGGAACCCCTAATCAACTTGAAGACATCATTATTCAGGATGAAGACAGCCGTCAGGCGGCATCATCCTGGCTAAAGAAGAAGAAAACGCATTGAATCTTATGAACTTGCTGATCATGTTACCCGCCTTTCTTGTCACCATTGGTATTCTCGTGACCGTTCACGAATTTGGCCATTACTGGGTGGCGCGCAAACTGGGCGTTAAAGTACTGCGTTTCTCCATTGGTTTTGGTAAGCCATTGTGGAAGCGTGTGTCTGGTGAAGACCAAACTGAATATGTCGTTGCTGCGCTGCCTTTAGGCGGTTACGTGAAGATGCTGGATGAGCGCGAAGGTGAGGTGGCTGAAGAAGAGCAGCACCGGGCGTTTAACCGTCAAAGTGTCTGGACACGTATTGCCATTGTTGCAGCGGGGCCTATCGCGAATTTTATCCTGGCTATCTTTATTTATGCGTTGATGTTTGGTACGGGTGTACCGGCGATGCAACCGTTTGTACATGCAAATGACAATACACCGGCGCAGGTGGCGGGGTTTGAGGCAGGCGATAAAATTCTGTCTATCAATGAACTGCCAGTGGCTACGTGGGAAGAAGCGCGTATGTTGCTGTTGGAAGAGTATCTGAACTCGCCGCAGTTAACTATTCTGGTTGAAACACCGCAAGGGCAACAGGCTGAACGCACCCTCAATTTAAGTGATGCACAGTTACTTAAAAAGGAAGGTGACTTCCTTAAAGAGTCTGGTTTGCAGTTTTGGTCGCCTGAATACGGTGTACGCTTGGGTGGTATTTCCCCTGGTGGTGCGGCTGAAGCGGCAGGGTTGAAACCCGGTGATACTATCTTGGCTATTGATGGGCAAAAGATGGAGCGAGCCGATGCTTTTGTCGGTTATGTTCAGGCGCGTGCCGGTCAGTCAATCGATTTCAAGGTGCAGCGTGAGGATGGTACTACTAATGTGCTGGTGACACCGGCTCCGGTGCTGGTCGACGGTAAGGAAATTGGCCGGATTGGTTCTGGTGTGGGTGAGTTTGTTCCGGCACATGTGCTGGATAAGCTAAAGTTCACTCAAAGTTTTGGGCCTGTTGATTCCTTAACCCGTGGTGTAGAAAGAACCTGGCAAATGTCAGTAGTGACACTGAAGCTGATGGGGCGGATGTTAACGGGTGAGGTGTCGCTGAAAAATATCAGTGGGCCGATTACTATTGCCCGGTTCTCCGGTGAAACAGTAATGGCTGGGTTGCCTTACTACCTTGGATTTTTAGCCATTATCAGCATCAGTCTGGGCATTCTTAATTTACTGCCGATTCCAATGTTGGATGGCGGACATTTACTCTACTACATAATAGAAATAATAAAAGGCAGCCCGGTGTCTGAACGTGTCGAAGAATACGGCTTCAGATTCGGTATGGCCCTCGTAGCTTGTATCATGGTACTGGCTTTGTATAACGATTTTATGCGGTTGTTGAATTAAAATGAAAATACATCCTCTTTCGCTAACTATCGCCAGTGTACTGGCTGTTTCATCACAAACAGTCTTTGCCGCCAGTTTTGTTGTTCAGGACATTCGGGTGCAGGGTTTGCAACGGGTCGCTGCAGGCACTGTGCTTAATTATCTGCCGGTTCGTGTTGGTCAGTCATTTGATGAGAATCAGGTGCAAAGTGCGGTGCAAAGCCTCTATCAAAGTGGTTTGTTTGAAGATGTGCAGCTCTCGCGTCAGGGTAATGTGCTGGTTGTGTCAGTATCTGAACGTTCTGCCATTGGTCGGATTAATATCACTGGCAATAGTAAATTAAAAACTGAACAGTTACTTCAGGCGATGAAAGCGGAAAAGGTCGGTCGTGGTGATACGCTGAATCGTGCTGCATTACAGACTTTTCAGACAAAGCTGCAAGCTCAGTACGCTGCGATGGGTTACCACGGTGTAAAAGTAAATACTCAGGTGCAGCCGCAAAGTGATGGTCGGGTTGACATCAATATGAATATCAGCGAAGGCAAAGAAGCACGGATTAAGCGGCTTAACATTACCGGTAATCAGGCATTTTCTGAAGCTGAATTGCTTAAGCAGTTGGATTCAGGGCCAAGTGGTATTTTCTCCATTCCTTTCTTTAGCACCCGTGATAAATACGCTAAGGAAAAGCTGATTGGTGATTTGGATGCGCTGACTTCTTTCTACCGTGATCGTGGTTACCTCAACTTTAAAATTGCTAACACTGATGTTTCATTATCGCCGGACAAACAAGGCGTGTTTATTAAGGTGGCTGTGGACGAAGGTGCTCAGTATCGCTTAGGTGAAATTGGTGTGTCGGGTAATCATGGTTTATCACCTGCACAAATTCAGCAGGCTGTTACGCTGGTTCCCGGTCAGGTGTTCTCCCAGAAAATAATGGAAGAAACCCGTAAGAATCTTGCTAATGAGTTGGGCAAGCAAGGTTACGCTTTTGCAAAAATTAACCCGGTTCCACAGATAGACAATACGAATAACCGTGTTGGTCTGGATTTGAATATTGCTTTGGGTAAACGGACTTATGTGCGCCGGATTAATATTCGTGGTAATAACCGCACCAAAGATGGTGTGTATCGTCGTGAAATGCGTCAGTTGGAGAGTGCTTCGTTTTCGCCGCAGCAGCTGGAGCGTTCTAAGACGCGCCTGCAACGCCTGCCTTATGTTGAAAGTGCACAAATTAATGTGGAACCGGTAGCCGGAACAACTGACCAGGTCGATCTGAACGTCATTATTGCTGAGCGTTCATCTAATCAGTTTCGGGTCGGAGCGGGTTATTCCCAGAACAACGGTGTATTGCTTAATCTGGGCGTTAAGCAAGATAACTTCATGGGTACGGGCAAAAAGCTGGAAGTTGATTTTGATAACAGTAAGGTTAATAAAAACTACCGTATTTCTTACACTAATCCGTATTACACACAAAATGGTGTGAGTCGTGGTTTTAGCCTGTATTACAACGATTATGATGCAGAAGCTGATGATATTTCAGAATATGCTACCAATCGTTTGGGTGGCAGCGTCAATTTCGGGGTGCCGTTGAGTGAGCATAATGCTGTTAATCTTTCAGTGGGTTATGAAAAACGCGAAATTACACTAGGTACTGATGCTGCTGACCATATTAAAGCGTTTACAGATACGAACGGCTTTGAATATAACCAGATTCCGGTGAAAGTTAGTTTTGTGCATGATTCACGCGACAGAGTGATTTTCCCTAGTGACGGTCAGCGTCACCGGGTTTCTTTACAGGCTGCCTTGCCGGGCAGTGATCTGGAATATCAAAAGTTAAGTTATGACGGTGCTTATTACCAGGCGATTAATGAAGATATTACCTTCGCACTGAAAGGGCGGGTGGCTGCGGGTAGTGGCCGGGGCGATATCGATGGCCTACCGTTTTTCGAGAAATACAATGCGGGTGGTATCCGCAGTGTCCGTGGTTATGAGTCGAATAGCCTGGGGCCGCGTGATTCAAACGGCGATGCGAAGGGTGGTGACTTGCTGGTAGCTGCTTCTGCTGAGGTGCTGTTTCCGGTGCCATTTGCCAGCGAAATGAAAAACCTGCGTTTAAGTGCATTTGTTGATGCGGGTAATGTATTTGAAGATTTCGATAGTTTTGATTCAAGTGAACTGCGTTATTCCGTAGGTGTTGGTGCTGTTTGGTTATCACCACTCGGCCCGTTTGAGTTGAGTTACGCTAAACCACTAAACAGTAAAGATGGGGATGATGAACAAGTTGTACAATTTAGCATTGGGGCATCTTTCTAAGCATATCCGGCTTGAGTGGCTGGTGCTTTTTAGTGGAATGTTACTCACCGGCCTGCTTCTCTGGAATATGATAAGCCCGGCTCAGGCGGAAACGGATAATGTCCAGTACCGCTTTGCGGTGGTACAAATGTCGACTATTTTGAGTCAGTCGCCACAGTCCGAGGCAGCCAGCGAAGCCTTGCGCAAACGTTATATCGCGCGCGAAGAGGTGTTGGCTAAAGAGCAGGGCGCTGTGCAGCAGGCTGAAGAAGCGTTTCTGGAAAAACAGCGCACCCTGCCTGCTGATGAATTGGTCAAGCTTGAAAGCCAGTTACGTAAACGTCAGCGAGACCTTAAGCGCAGCCGTGAAGATTTTCGTGAAGAAGTTCGGCTTGCTAAAGACCAGGCTTTGAGTGACTTAAAGAAGAATGTCTCTTTTGCGATTGAGGCTATCAGGCAACAGGAGAATATCGATATAATTTTCCGCGAGAGTGACTATCTGGTTGCCAGCCCCAGGGTTGATATTACTAAAAAAGTGTTGGCTTATTTGTATGGGCAGTTTCAAACCCAAAGCCAAAGTGAACCCGTTAGTGTCAATGTTGATGCTGATAGTGAGGAAAAATAAATGCCAGCATATTTTACGTTAAGTGAGCTGGCGGCATCAACTGGTACGGTTGTACAGGGGAATCCTGAAAAAAAAATTATTGTAGTAGCTTCCATTGAGGAAGCCACTGAGTCAGATATTAGCTTCATCCGCGATCGGAAGTACGCACACTACCTTGATACCTCAAACGCCGGAGCTTTGATTCTTACGGCTGAACTGGCTGAGCAGTATGACGGTAGCTGTCTGATTAGTACTAACCCTTACCTGACTTATGCACAGATTGTTACGGTGTTGAATCCGGTGGCCAGGCCTGAGGCTGGTGTTTCGCCTGCTGCCGTTATTGCTGATGATGTCACGTTGGGCGAAGGCGTACATATTGGTGCGAATGCGGTGATTGCCGGTGGTTGTTCTATTGGTGATAACACTATTATTAGTGCTGGTTGTGTCATCGGTGTTGGTTGCCAGATTGGTGCGGGTGGCTTGTTGCATCCGAACGTGACGCTGGCTAGT
>CALHAO010000016.1 GCA_937931765.1 uncultured Thiotrichaceae bacterium | reverse complement strand
GAATGTGGCATAACAATCATGACGCATAGCAGCTTCGCGGATCAGGCGCTTAAATATAAATACGTGATCCGCCAGCATCAGCGGATCACCGTGCATCATATTAATTTCCAGCTGTGCGGGGCCACCCTCCTGAATAATGGTTTCGATTTCTAAACCCTGTGCTTCAGCAAAGCGGTAGATGTCTTCGATAATATTTTCGTATTCATCAATAGCCATAATCGAATACGCCTGCCGCCCGACGCTTTGGCGACCTGAGCGTCCGATGGGTGATTCCAGCGGCATATTCGGATCGGTATTACGCGCGGTGAGGTAAAACTCGAGTTCTGGTGCAACTACGGGTTTCCAGCCTTGTGCTTCATAGCGGCTGAGTACGCGTTTCAGTACATTACGTGGTGCACAAGGTACCGGTTGTCCGCTTGGATAGTGAATGTCATGAATCACCATCAGGCTGGGTGAACGCGCCCAGGGCAGAGCGCGTAAGGTAGACAGGTCAGGAATCAGCTGAATGTCGATCTCGGTATTGTATTCATCAGAGTCAAAATCAAAGTACTCACCAGTAATGCTTTGGAAAAAAATACTGAATGATAAAAAGGTGGGTTTCAGTTCGCCGAACTTGGAAGCGGGCATCGATTTTCCACGCGCAATACCGTGTATATCGGCTATAACGCATTCAACTTCATCGATATTATGTTGTTTGATTAGCTGTTTTAATTGCTGCTGTTGTTCTTCTGCGTCATCAATGATTTTGAGTGATATAGGTTCGATTTCATCAATAATATTGTGTGACAGAGTGTCCATGATTCAGCCTGTTGACTTGCTTGCGTGATCATATTTTGTGGTGGAGGTGAGTAAAAGTCAAATTTTGTGATCACAAAATTTTGGTGGTGGGCTTGCCTTGATGAGGCTGCCTTGATTAGAATGCCCAGACCCCTCTTTCCGGGGAAGTCCATCATGGGAGAAGTCGAATGGAGTTTAAATCATCATTACTCAAGCGGTTTTCAGTAGCGGGCTTGGCGCTGAGCTGTACTTTGGGTATGTCTGCATTATCAGCAGAAGATAAGGTGTTAAATGTATATAACTGGTCAGATTATATTGATGACTCCGTCCTGAAGGACTTTACTGAAAAAACAGGGATTAAGGTTAACTACGATGTGTTCGATAGTAACGAACTGCTGGAAACTAAGTTGTTGGCGGGTTCTTCTGGTTATGATGTAGTTGTGCCCAGTGCACACTTCCTCAGCCGCCAGATTCAGGCCGGTGTTTTCCAGAAGTTGGATAAGGCTAAGATTCCTAATCTGAAGCATATGTGGGACGTGATTGAGGAGCGTACCGGTATTTATGATGAGGGGAATATGCACAGTGTGAATTACCTGTGGGGTACCACGGGTATTGGTTATGTTGAAGAGAAGGTAAAAGAAGTATTAGGCGATGATGTGCCGCTGGATTCGTGGGATCTGTTGTTTAAACCTGAATATGCTGAGAAGCTGGCTAAATGTGGTATTCACTGGCTGGATGCGCCAACAGAGGTGATTCCTACCATCGAAAAATACTTAGGCATGGACCCTGCTAAGACAGATAAGGCATCGCTGGAAAAAGTGGTAGAACTGGCGATGAAAGTGCGCCCGAGTATTCAGAAATTCCATTCTTCTGAGTATATTGGTGCATTAGCAAATGGTGATATTTGTGTGGCGATTGGCTGGTCAGGTGATGTATTCCAGGCGCAGGCACGTGCTGAAGAAAATAAAACGGGTATGACGGTGCAATACATTATTCCTAAGGAAGCGGCGCAGATGTGGTTTGATATGCTGACGATTCCGGTGGATGCTAAGCATGTGGATGCGGCGCACCAGTTTATTAATCACCTGATGGAACCGGCGAATATTGCTAAAATTTCTGATTATGTGGCTTATGCCAATGGTAATAAGGCTTCACAGGAATTGATGGATAAGGACATTCTGGAGAATCCGGCGATTTACCCGACTGAAGAGGTATTGGGGCGTTTGTATACCACTAAAGCTTACGAAGGTAAGTTGCAGCGTTTGGTAACACGTAGCTGGACAAAAATTAAAAGCGGTCAGTAGTATTGCATAAGTTGTAGTCAACCTCGCTTTTACATAGAGTACGCGGGCCTCTCAGGTTTTTCTGTGAGGCCCGTTTTGTTTATGAGAGATAAAAATCATGCCGGATAATGTTGTATATGCGCTGGATTTTGATGGTGTTATTTGTGATAGCGCCTTGGAGACTGGTTTGTCTGGTTGGAAAGCGGCACAGCGGATTTGGTCTGCCATGCCGAAAGGCGATGCGCCGGATGAGTTGATTCAGCAGTTTCGTGAGATACGTCCGTATCAGGAAACTGGCTATGAGGCTATTCTGATGATGCGCCAGTTGTATCTGGGCATGCCTCTGGATAATTTCTTTGGTGACTTCAGGGGGATTTTACAGTCGTTGGTTGAGGGTGATGCGCTGGATATTGCTGAGTTGAAAATTCTGTACGGTGGTGTGAGGGATCAGTGGATTCAAAGTGATGAAGCGGAGTGGTTGAGTAAGAGTCCTTTGTATGAGGGTATGGCTGAGCAGATGGGGGCGTTGGCTGATTCGGTGTGGTATCTCGTGACTACTAAGCAGGAGCGTTTTGCCAGTCGTATTTTGC
>CALHAO010000015.1 GCA_937931765.1 uncultured Thiotrichaceae bacterium | reverse complement strand
GCCCAAGCCCCTGTATTACAAGCCCCATGTAATCAACAGATGGTTATCTGGTACCAGTTAGGGTTTATAAAACCCCTGTAACCCTTAACCGGCGGCCTTTCTTAAAACAGTCCATTGCCCTTTCGTCTTAATGCGTGAAGTAGAATAAGGGCTTTAGCCTGAATTACGACTTAACTTTAAGCAGCATATTGTTTTTATGTGCTTATTTATTAGGTTTTCTTGAAATAACGGGTAGTCATTTCATAAGTATTTATTCATAAGCTACTGATTCTTTGGATTAAAAAACTTAATGGGCTGTTCATTTTGACTGGTTATATAGTCACGATCGAAAACTAAGTTAATGCGCATTTCCCCTTCAATATCACCAATAACCTGAACCTGTTTGAGGTCAGGTATACGTTCAGCCAGCCAGGTGCACATCGCAATAGCCAGCGAGTAGTTTTCAGCAAACAGCGCATTCACCATCGAACTGGCCACAAACTGACTGCGTTGTGTGGCATCAGGCATGGCTATGACATCGCCGTTCAGCTCGATGCCGTTCTCCATACGGCTATCCATATTGTCCAGGTAACGTTTTTGTTGTCCCGGCACCGGTTTGCTGCGATCGAACTCTAAAATGGGCGCATCATTAATAACGACGTGTATTTTTCCGCTGGTTAGTCCCATCTGAATCAGCCCATCTCATCAAAGCCAGCTAACTTATATAGCCGTTTAGCTTCGGCACTATCCTGAGGCACACCATTGCCCTGATCATACATAATGGCCAGGGTAGTGAGGGAGCCTTGCAGGCCCTGATCAGCCGCTTTGGTGAACCACTCAACCGCTTTTTCAGGGTTCTTTGCAATACATTCACCTTCCAGGTACATAAAGCCCAGCCCATGTTGCGCCAGTCCATAACCTTGTTGTGCTGAATCACGCATCCATTTGTAGGCCGCGATATCACTTTGCGCTACGCCTAAGCCGTTTTGATACATAATAGCAATCAGGTGCTGAGCCTGTTCATCGCCTTGTTCAGCGAACGGCGACAACATTTGCATAGCTCTGGAAAAGTGCTTCGCTTCAAAAGCGGCCATTCCACTGGCAAAATCTACGTCAGCGTTCTGAATGTCTTCCTGCGACATGGTTATTTCCTCTCAATTGAAATTCCCCGTATCTTACCCCACACACAAGGTTCGGATAAAATAGTCTGTGAGGGTAGATGGATTCATTAGGTATATTACCCCCATAGAGGTATTTAGTATTTGCGCCCCGCTTTTTAAACTTTCACAGATGGAAAAAGTCCCGATGACCGAAGAAATGAACCTGAAACTTCATATGAGAGCTTGTATTCAGAAAGTGGCCACTGGCCCGGAATACAGCAAAGACCTGTCATTTGAAGAAGCCTATCATGCGATGCGGGCTATTCTTGAGGGCGATGCTGATGATGTGCAAACGGCGATTTACTTTATTGCCCTGCGTATGAAGCGGGAAACGCATGAAGAAAACTGTGGCACCTTACAGGCGTTGATTGATACATCGACCATCAGTCAGGCCAGTGTGGCTGAGGTGGTGGATATTTCTGATCCGTATGATGGTTATACACGCGGTGTTCCGGCGTCGACTTTTGTGCCGGTAGTACTGGCGAGTATGGGTGTGCCAGCGGTATTACACGGACTCAATGAAGTCGGGCCGAAATTTGGCGCAACACACAGTAAAATTCTGCGGGCGGCTGATGTTGATACCAGCTTGTTACCGGAAGATGCGACCCAGCAGTTGGATAACATCGGCTGGACGTATATCGATCAGGCCCAGTTTGCGCCACGCTTACATGACCTGATTCCGTTACGTCAGCGCATGATCAAGCGCCAGATTTTGACTACGGTGGAAACCATGCTGGGGCCGATTCGAGGGCAGAACAAGACGCATTACATGGGTGGTTATGTGCATAAGGCTTATCCACCGATTTATGCTTCATTAGCCAGGCACACTGGTTTTGATAGCGCCATGTTTATCCGGGGCGTTGAGGGTGGGGTGATTCCATCCTTGCAACAGTCCGGACGTTTGTTCTTCTACCATGATAAAGGTGAAGAGCAGCAGCGTGATTTATCGCCTAAAGATGTTGGTATCGAGGCTACCAAGCGTGCGATTCCGTTGCCGGATGATCTGCCAGCAGCACCGATGATTACCGATGAGATTGCGGCGACGGTTGATAGTGACGCGCTGGCTGAGCGTGCGGCACAAATGGGTATTGCGGCACTCGGTGGTGAGCAGGGCATGATGTATGATAGTTTGGTTTATTCGGTATCTACTTGCCTTACTCACCTGAAAAAATATGATTCTCTGCCGGAAGCAGCGGATGCGGTACGGAAGATGTTGGATAGTGGCGATGCATTGGCAACACTGCGGGCAGCTGCGTAATTTTAATATCGTTCAAAGTATGTAATTAATTTGTTAGTTATTGAGAGGTTAACATGAATCAACAGTATTATGATGCAGTCGTTGCTATGGAAAAAGCTGGTACTGATCCTGAGTTTTTACAGGGTTGGCAGAATGCTTACTTAGTCAATCCGGAGCGTGAAGAGCAGCGTACTAATGAGGCTTATGATGCCGGATATGAAGCTGGAAAAGAAAAAGATACTGAAGCTTACAAAGCTTGGGTTAAGTAAAACGGCTTTTACTATGCCTTTTGGGTGTAAATAATAAAAAAAGCGGGCGTATCGTCCGCTTTTTTCGTATAACCGGTGTATGAACACTTCCGTCGATACACTATCTCTCGCCAACCTCGCTTTGGCCTTTATCCCCGCTTTTGTGGTGGTCGCTGTTTTATTCAAATGGTCACTGCAAGCTGGAAATGCGCTGTATGCCATGTCACGCATGTTGGTGCAGCTGCTATTAATCGGTTATTTCCTGAGTTATATATTTGAAGCGGATAACGGCTGGATTATCCTGGCTGCGTTGATTGTTATGGTACTGGCATCCAGTTGGATTGCTTTGGGAGCGGTGAGTAAACAACAGCGGATAACGCTTTATTCACATGCCTTACTCGCCATACTGGTAGGTGGTGGCGTGACGCTGGTGATTGTTACTGAAGGCGTGATTGGCCTTGATCCGTGGTATATGCCACAGTACATGATTCCGTTGGCTGGGATGATATTTTCGAACTCGATGAACAGTGTCAGTTTATGTGCTGAGCGTTTGGGGGCGGAAATGGAGCGCGATGTGTCGTGGTTAAAGGCGCGGAATATAGCGATGCAGGCATCAATGATTCCGTTGGTTAATTCATTATTTGCGGTGGGCTTGGTGTCTTTACCAGGGATGATGACCGGGCAGATTCTGTCTGGGGTGTCGCCGCACATTGCGGCCCGTTACCAGATTATGGTGATGTGTATGATTTTTGGGTCGGCGGGGATTGCTTCGGTGTTGTTTTTGGTGACGTCGCGTGGGGTTTTTGAGCGGGAGTATCCTGTAACCCCCCATCCCCAACCCTTGCCCCCACAAGGGGGGAAGGGAGTTTAGTATCAGTTTTGAATGAGAATCGGATCATAATGGCGAAGTCGTATCAGCTCCTTCACCCCTTGTGGGGGAAGGTTGGGATGGGGGGTGGCGAAGCTATAATTTGCGCGTAAGAAATTGTGGTATTCCCTGAAAGTTAACTCACAACCGTTCCTTATCCCCAGAACGCAATGCATAAAACTCAGTAACAAATTCCTCAAACGTACCCTCATCCAACGACTTCCGGATGCCCTGCATCAATTCCTGATAATAATAAAGATTGTGGATGGTATTCAGGCGAGCACCCAGAATCTCACCACATTTATCCAGATGACGCAGGTAGGAGCGCGAGTAATTCGTACAGGTATAACAGCCGCACTGATCATCCACCGGGCTGGTATCGTGCTGGTGTTTAGCATTACGAATTTTCAGTGTGCCGTAGCGGGTGAATAGAAAACCATTGCGGGCGTTGCGGGTCGGGATAACGCAATCGAACATATCGATGCCACGGCGTACACCTTCCACAATGTCCTCCGGTTTGCCAACACCCATCAGATAGCGGGGCTTATCTTCCGGTAGTTCCGCTACGGTAACATCCAGCATCGCATCGCGTTCATCTTTAGGCTCGCCGACGGCTAAACCACCGACCGCATAACCATCAAAACCAATTTCCATTAATTGTTGTGCTGATTGTTTGCGTAAGTCGGGGTATATGCCGCCCTGCACAATACCGAATAGTGCGGAAGGATTACCTTCATGTGCGGCTTTACTGCGTGCTGCCCAGCGCAGTGACAGCTGCATGGATTCATGTGCCTGATCCTGTGTCGCAGGGTAGGGTGTGCATTCATCAAAAATCATCACGATGTCAGAACCAAGATCACGTTGTACCTGCATTGATGATTCTGGTGTCATCAGGTGCTTGCTACCATCGACAGGTGACTGAAAACGTACCCCTTCTTCGGTTATTTTGCGCATTTCAGCCAGAGAGAAAACCTGAAAACCACCGGAGTCTGTCAGTATTGGTTTTTCCCAGTGCATGAAATCATGCAGGTCACCGTGCTTCCGGATTACTTCAGTGCCGGGGCGTAGCATCAGGTGAAAGGTATTGCCCAGAATAATCTCTGCGCCGATGCCCTGAAGCTCTTCCGGTGTCATGGCCTTAACTGTGCCATAGGTGCCGACTGGCATGAATGCAGGCGTTTGAACAGTACCGCGCGGGAAAGTCAATTGGCCGCGCCGGGCGACACCTGCGGTAGTGATTAGTTTGAACTGCAAATGCGACATAACAACGGCCCCGGTTTTAAAACAGCATATTATGTCGTAAGTTACAGAGAAAACAATGAACAGAATACAAAATCAGTCATTTCAGCCGGTTTCCTTGCC
>CALHAO010000014.1 GCA_937931765.1 uncultured Thiotrichaceae bacterium | reverse complement strand
TTGAATTGTGCTAATGCTGTCTTGACGGCGGCAATCACCTGTTGGCGTTTATCGGTATCACATTCCAGACCTATGTTGAGCGTCCATACCGGTGTGTCTTTATACACGCCCGCTGCGGACGCACTGATTGAATAAACCAAGCTTTGCTTTTCTCGTATTTCCGTCGTCAGCAATTCTTGTAACCATGTTTTCAGCATGATCAGGTGATCGTATTGATAGTTTTGCGGCGCATGGCGGGGAATAATCCACTGCATGCTGACGCTGCTATTTCTACGCCCGTTACCGGTGTATTCAATGCTGACATTTTCCTTGGGCACCGGCGCGGTACGGGTAGTTGCGGTGTAGGTATTTTTATTGAGCGTGGCAATATTGGCTAATACCAGTGCTTTCGCTTGTGCCTTATCAATATCACCGACAATAGCCAGTTGGTAAGGTTGAGCATCCGCCAGTAGCTTCTTGTAGACGGCTTCCAGCTGACCGGGTTGCAGAGCAGATAATTCCGCGATATTCAGCGTGCGCAGAGCGGGGTCATTGAGTAAGGTTTTCTGTTCAATTTGTAGCTGCCCTGACCATGCGGGGTGTTTATGGAACTGCTGAACCGTTGTTTTATTCTTGTTAATCAGGTGGCTAAACACTTCATCAGCCGCCCGGCTTTCGGTGAGTGACACATGCAATAACTGCATTAATTCACCAAATTGTTTAGTCGGAGCGCTGCCTCTCATGCCACGTTGGTGAAAATCCAGAACAGGGCTGATTGACATGCCACGTGATGACAACCATTTATCCAGCTCCGGGCCATTCATCTCACGCAAGCCACTACTTCCCATGATTGGTAGCACCATCCTGCCAGCAAAGATCTCTGGCTCCTTCAGCATATTCAAGCCGCCCTCGGCGCTGAGGTAAAAATAAGTCTGCCCTGGTTTTGAAGTGTTGTGCTGGTAATAAACAGTGATGCCGTTGTCCAGCTGCCATTTGGTCGCACCGGTAGCCTCGTTGCTTTCATTGAGTATTTTGCCTTTGAAAGTGGGTTTAATCGCCCACCGATTGGCGGTATCAGCAAGCACTTTTTTCGCCTTAACTGTCGGCGGCTTGGCCAGAATTTTTTGCAGAGCAGTCATATCAGGTTCAGATAAACGTTCGCTGTGTGTTACGACCAGGCGCGATGTGCCTGAGAGTGTTTGTTTGAGCGCGGTATTAATCTCGTCAGTGGTCAGCGAGGCAAGTTTCTGCTTTACCTTTTCATGCCAGACGTCTTTGGTGTGGAGTGGCTTGCCATACATGTAATGATTGACCACCTGACCCGCCAGAGAACTCGCTGAATCCTGGTGTTTTTCCCATGATTTCAGTGTTTCATTACGGGCATCATCCAATTCCTGTTCAGTCACACCGTGTTGTTTGATATGTTCCAGTTCACCGGCCAGCAGTCTCATGCCTTGTGCGTAATCATCTTTAGCCAGATTCACCGACAGATTGATATAGCGGGTATTGGGTGAGAAACGACTCCAGCTGGTTCCTGCACTAGAAATCTTACCTTCACTTTGCCAAACCCGGCTGGAGAGCCGTTGTTTCAGAATGTGTAAACCCAGCTTCCAGGATGACATATCGGTATATTGTTCAAGCGTCTGTGGCCATTGATCCTTATCGAGGAAGGCTAGCTGCAGTGAGCTGGCGACCATGCTGGGGTCAGAAAAACTGAGCTGCTGTGGAATGCTTTTCAGCGACAGGTCTGCAGTTTCGTACAGCGGCGTAGGGCCTTCGTTCTGCCAGCTGGAAAACGCTTTTTCTACCAGCGCTTGTGTGGCTGTTTTATCAATATCGCCGCTGACAATTAGTAGCGCATTATCAGGGCGATACCAGCGGGAATAAAAACCTTTGAGTAACTCACTGGTGGCTGCCTTGATACTGTCTGTGGTGCCGATGGGTAGGCGCTCAGCGTAGCGGCTGCCCTGGAATAATGCTTTGCGTAATTTATGCGAGGCGCTTTTTAAGGTCGGTTCACGCAATCGCCATTCTTCCATAATAATTGGAATTTCTTTGGCAACCTCGGCTTCTTTAAAATTAACGTGTTGCGCCCATTGCGCGAGAATATCTATCGCCTTGCTCAGCCTGACCGGGTCTGCAGTATCCAGTTTCAGCCGGTATTCTGTGTAATTAAAATGCGTGGAAGCATTGGCATGGGTGGCAAACTTGATGCCCAGTTCTTCCAGCGCCGCAATCAGGGTGTTTTTCGGGTAATCCTTGGTGCCATTGAATGCCATGTGCTCGACAAAATGGGCATAACCGCGCTCATCGTCATTCTCTTGCAAACTGCCCGCCCGGATTAATAACCGTAAATCGACTTCATTTTTTGAGTAGTCATTTTTATTATGGATGACAAATGTGCTGAGGCCGTTTTTAAGGGTGTAGGGCTGAATGTCTGTTGCTGCTGAGCTGACGCCCGTGAGCATAAAAAAGCTAAGAATGATCAATAGTCTGAATACTATGGTCATGTATTTCCCCAGGTTGATTTTTGCATTTTAGGTTTGTGCGCAAACTATACTGATTTGTGAGCATTTTGTCCTGATATACACATTGCTTCAGGGGTAGTCAGACACATCTGATAAATTACCCAATAAAATTTGTGCAGCAGCAAGGTAGGTCTGTAGTAAAATAGATTCTTTTGAAGGTCGGTGATTAGCAATATGACAAGTGAATGCAGTATTGAAGAACTCAATAGTTACGATGATCAGGCGCTGATAGCGTTGGATTGGAAAAACCTTACATGCCTGAACGGGCGTTTACTGGAGCTGCATGCAGAAGGTGCTTTAGGTAACGAGGAGTTCGCGAAATTACCGCGTAAGCCTATCTTGTGCATTGATCAGATTGAGCGTATTGATGACGAGGCGATTGAGGCTTCATTTACGTTTCCGGCGGATGCTGCTGACTGGGCTTATGACACTGATGAGCCGCTTGAAATGTTATTTCAGGATCAGTTGGATCAGTTGGTGGGCTTCTGGGGTTCGCGTAAAGCGAATGGTATTGGGCGTGCCTTGTCCTCTGGTTTGTGTGAGTTAAAGCAGTCGTTAAATTTTGAAGCGGGTAAGACCATTCGTTTCCAACTGGAAAAGCGCAAGTGGGTTGAGAATAAAACCACCGGCACCGGAACGGCTATTTTCAACGGGCGTATTCTGGATGCTGAAGGCGCGGTGATCCTGGAAACCCAGAAGGTCATTGTGGGCATCCTATTACCGGCGGATGTGCATGCTTTACGTAGTCAACATGGCGGCGAGCAGGGCGTTAGCGGTGACCCGACTGTCAAACAGACCAATCTACGCATTCCTATTTATGATTCTGCGACCAAACAAAGCGAGAGTTCGGCTGAAGGCGTGATTGATGTGCTGTCTGCGACACAGGCGATTGCCCCGGATTTATGGCCTTTCCTGTTTCACTTTAAAGGTGATCCGGTGGTACCAGGTAATTTTGGTACGCATGGCATGATTGCTTTATTGAAAGAAACCGCTAGTGAAGTGTTCGGTGTTAGCAATCCACTGTTTAAGTCGATGTCGATCAAAAAATTCTCCGGCATGATTTTTGAAGATCCGAAGCAGATTCGCTTTGAGTTGAAAAATGTAGCGCAGAATGAAGCGGGTGATGTAGTAGCTGCTCAGGCTAATCTTTATCTGGAAAATCTGGATGGCAGCCGGATGATTGAAACACCGATCTATACTTTCAAAAACTTGACGGTAGGCTAATATCGACAAGCAAGCCCAGGTCAATCAGGTCAATGTCGGCCTGACCAACCCCAAAAGCCCGAGCAATGTCGGTGCGGTAATGCGTGCCGCCGGGTGTTTTGGGGCGGATGCAGTGTTCTATACCGGCACACGCCACGATCGTGCGGCGAGTTTCCGCACGGATACCAAAAACCGCACGTTGAGTATTCCGCTGGAAGGTGTGGAGTGCTTGCTGGATGTTGTACCTGAAGGCATGGCGGTGGTGTGTGTGGAATTAGTGGAGGGGGCGACCTCTTTGACTGATTTCCAACACCCGGATCAGGCGTTTTATGTCTTTGGCCCAGAGGACAGCACATTGAGTCAGGTGGTGATTGACCGGGCGGATGCGGTGGTTTATATCCCGACGGTGGGCTGCCTGAATCTGGCGGCGACAGTGAATGTGGTGCTTTATGATCGGTTACTGAAGTCCGGAGCGGTAAGTGGCGGTGATGAACTGATCCGCCGCAGCCGTGATGTCAATAA
>CALHAO010000013.1 GCA_937931765.1 uncultured Thiotrichaceae bacterium | reverse complement strand
GCCGGTAGCGCTAACTGTAGCCATCGTTCTGCCATGAAAAGCTTCAGTCATCACAATAATCACCGGGTTTTCAATACCTTTATTGTGACCATACAGACGGGCTACTTTAATCGCTGCTTCATTGGCTTCTGCGCCGGAATTGGCGAAGAAAACGCGTTCCATACCAGAAAGGCGGCACAGTTGCTCACCTAACGCAGCCTGATGTTCAATCTGGTACAAATTAGAAGTGTGCAGCAAAGACTGAGCCTGCGCGCAAATAGCATCAGCCACTTCTCGTCGTGCATGGCCCAGACTGCAAACTGCGATACCAGAAACGGCATCCAGGTATTGTTTACCCTCTGTATCCCATAAGAAACAACCTTCGCCCTTGGCAAAAGTCACAGGTAGACGTGCATAAGTGGGCATAAGCGCACTAGTTTTGGACAGTGTCACGACGGAATCCTCCTGACTGACTTAAAAACAAAAAGGCAGCCAACAAAGCGGCTGCCTTTTTTTTGAAGCCATCGAATATAGGAGAACACTCACAGCTTGTCAATTACTGTTCCGCTTAAATTATGAGGATTTACAAAACCTTAACACAACATGATTAATTAACAATCAACCCACTGAAGGCATCAACATCCACCTAAGTGACTATTAACACTCCTAATAACTTTACGTTGGCGCATAAAAAAAGCGGGGTGAAGTCAATGACCTCACCCCGCTTTAACTTACTGGTGTATCAGCGAATAATAAGCAATTAGCTTACATCATGCCGCCCATACCACCCATTCCGCCCATGCCACCCATATCAGGCATTCCACCACCACCACCGGCAGCGTTGTCGCTAGGTGCATCAGCTACCATTGCTTCAGTAGTGATAATCAGGCCAGCAATAGAACCAGCGTTCTGCAGTGCAGTACGGGTTACTTTAGTCGGATCAAGAATACCCATCGCGATCATGTCACCAAACTCAGAAGTACGTGCGTTATAACCGTAGTTACCTTCGCCCGCTTTAACATCATTCAGAATAACAGAAGCTTCTTCACCTGCATTTGAACAGATTTGACGTAATGGCTCTTCCATCGCACGCAGTGCAATTTTCACACCGGTATCCTGGTCAAGGTTTTCGCCTTTAATCTGAGCAACAGCAGCCAGTGCGCGAATCAGTGCAACACCACCACCGGGTACAACACCTTCTTCAACCGCAGCACGAGTCGCATGCAGAGCATCTTCAACGCGGGCTTTCTTTTCTTTCATTTCGATTTCAGTCGCAGCGCCGACCTTGATAACCGCAACGCCACCAGCTAACTTAGCCAGACGTTCCTGCAGTTTTTCACGGTCATAATCAGAAGTAGTTACTTCCATTTGAGCGCGGATCTGTTCAACACGTGCTTTAATATCTTCAGCAGTACCTACGCCGTCGATAACTGTCGTATCTTCTTTAGTCAGTACAATGCGCTTAGCCTGACCTAAGTCATCCATAGAAACATTGTCCAGGCTCATGCCCACTTCTTCAGAAATAACAGTCGCGCCAGTCAGAATCGCCAGATCCTGCAGCATTGCTTTACGACGATCGCCAAAACCAGGTGCCTTAACAGCAGCTACTTTAACGATACCGCGCATATTGTTAACAACCAGAGTTGCCAGCGCTTCGCCTTCGATATCTTCAGCAATAATCAGCAGTGGCTTGCTTGCCTTAGCAGCACCTTCCAGTGCAGGCAGCAAATCACGGATATTAGAGATTTTCTTGTCATGCAACAGAACGTAAGGATCTTCCAATTCTGCAGCCATGCTTTGCTGGTTGTTTACGAAGTAAGGCGACAGGTAACCACGGTCAAACTGCATACCTTCAACAACGTCCAGCTCTTTATCCAGAGAAGTGCCTTCTTCAACCGTAATAACGCCTTCTTTGCCCACTTTTTCCATTGCATCAGCAATGATCTTGCCGATTGACTCGTCAGAGTTAGCAGAGATAGTACCTACCTGAGCGATCGCATTGTTGTCAGCACATGGCTTAGACATAGCGTGCAGTTCAGCAACAGCAGCAATCACTGCTTTGTCGATACCGCGTTTCAGATCCATTGGGTTCATACCCGCTGTCACTGATTTCATACCTTCGCGTACGATAGCCTGAGCCAGAACGGTTGCAGTGGTAGTACCATCACCAGCCGCATCAGAAGTCTTAGAAGAAACTTCTTTAACCAGTTGTGCACCCATGTTTTCGAACTTGCCTTCCAGTTCGATTTCTTTCGCTACAGATACACCATCTTTAGTTACTGTTGGCGCACCGAAAGATTTTTCCAGTACAACATTGCGGCCTTTAGGACCCAGAGTAACTTTTACTGCATTTGCCAGAACGTTGATACCTTCAACCATACGTGCACGTGCATCATCACCAAAACGTACTTCTTTAGCACCCATCTTTAAATCCTCTTAAATACTTTTTATCTATTACTCTTCGATGACGGCCAGAACGTCTTCTTCGCGCATGATGAGAACTTCTTCCCCATCAACTTTTACAGCGGTGCCAGCATACTTGCCGAACAAAACCTTGTCGCCAACAGCAACCTGTAACGCAACACGCTCATTGTCATCACCAACTTTACCTGGACCTGCAGCTAACACTTCACCGCGATCAGGCTTTTCAGTAGCACTGTCAGGGATAATGATACCGCTGGCGGTAGTACGCTCTTCTTCCATCCGGCGCACAATAATACGATCATGCAAAGGGCGAATATTCATAAATGAACTCCTCAAATTTCGAGTAAGGTTTAATAATTTAGACTTAACCGGGGAGTGGAATTCAGCAGAATTAGCACTCACCGACGACGAGTGCTAATAATAAGGGCGAGTTAATCAAAGTCAAGGGAAGGAAAGTAAAAAAACGCATAAAAAATAATTTTATGCTTTAAAATCAAAAAATTACAAGGCACATGAAATCACGGAAAGCAGCAAAACGTTTTACTCTTTACGTGTGTAATCACCATCAATGGTAGCAGGATCACTATTTTGGGTAACCGCATCAGCAGAACGCTGATCATTGTGTCGGCCTGAACTGTCGGTATGTACATAAGATGTGTATGAAGCACTACCGCCCCGCTGACTAAACTGGCCGGGTTTGGCGCGACTTAGCATCGCCTTAGCCAACCATTTTCTGGAAAAAGGCAGTAAACAAGCAAAACCAATCGCATCAGTGAAAAAACCGGGTGTCATTAATAGCGCACCACCGATAATCAGCATAACGCCTTCCAGCATAGCTGACGCAGGCACTTCGCCTTTAGCCACAGATGTCTGAAAACGCGCTAGTGTTGACAAACCCTGCTGGCGTAACAGAAAAGCACCCAACACAGCAGTGAAAACAACCAGTAGAATCGTTGGCAGAACGCCGATAACGCCACCAACCTGAATCAGCAAATAAATTTCAACCAGCGGGATAAGAAAAAATAAAACCGCAAACAGGGGGAACGTGCGCACGACCAGACATCCTTTTCATAGTGGGTAAACCTGCATCATAACACCCTCAGTGTCCGCAGGTACTATGCCCATCATAACTTATCCGGTTATCTCATGGCATCTATAATCGAGGCTACCTGGAGTCTGCGATACCACTTTCACACAGACGAAGAAACGGAAATGGCTTGCCGCAATGGAAACCCTGCGCATAATCCACACCAATCGTGCGCAGCTGACTCATGGTTTCACTGTCCTCGACCAGTTCTGCAATGGTCTTTAATTGCATGACTTGCCCAACCTCATGTACGGCCTTAATCATCGCCGCATCCACGGCATTGGTCACCAGATTATGCACAAAATTACCATCAATTTTTAAATAAGCCAAAGGTAACTCCCTGACATAGTTCAGTGAAGAGAATCCGCTGCCAAAATTATCTAACGCCAAATGGCAACCCAAAGCATCCAACGCCATCATCAGGCGCTTTGTTTGCATAAAATTAGCAATGGCTACCGACTCAGAGACTTCAAAGCAAAATAATGAAGGGTCGGTATCAAACTCTTTCATTTGCACTTCAATAAACCCAAATAAATCCGGGTCTTGTACTGCCTGAGACGATAAGTTAATCATGAACCGGGTGCGTATACCTTGTGGGTCATGGAATTTATTTTCTGTGGCAGTCATCAGAACTCTGCGAATAATCCAGCGATCAATACGCCCCATCATATCCAAGCGATCAGCCGCTGGCAGAAAACTTCCAGGGCTAAGCAGGTGTTTACGGAACGGCAGGCGCAAGAGCACTTCATAATGCCGGTAGGTCTCATTAGTTGTTTGTAAATCAACAATTGGTTGGACAAACAGGATGAAGCGATCATTCTCCATTGCCAAATCCAATAATTTACCCCAATCAGTACGACGCTGTTCAACGTGGTAGGAGTCATCGGCATTAATATGAGCAAATGTCTGCCCACGCCCTAATGCTTTAGCGGTATAACAAGCCTTATCTGCATCAGAAAATAAGGTTTTAACCGATAACGCTGATGAGGGTAAAAACTCAACTAAACCAATACTTGCAGAGATGCTAAATACCCTTTCTTCACAGCTGAAGTGATGATTTTTTAACTCAATCAGGACTCCATCCATGATCCTCCTCGCTTTCTCAACCTCACACCCTTCAAGGAAAATAGCAAACTCATCTCCCCCCATGCGGGCAACCTTGTCTGACTGGCGAACCGCTTTCTGAAATATGTGTGAGACTTGCTTTAACAGTTCATCGCCAGCCTGATGACCACATGAGTCATTCACCGTTTTAAATCTATCAAGGTCGATGCTGACTAACACATGGGTTCTTAGCTCACCAGCTTCATTGTTAACAGTCTGCTCTAAATATTCTTCAAAGCTTCTGCGATTCATTAACCCTGTTAATGCGTCATGAGAAGCTTGTTGATAAAGCTCATTTATCATTCTGCGATCTGTCTGCACATCCCTGAAAATAAAAACCAAGGTCTTATCTTTGTCCTGAAGAAAAGAAGTATGCAACTCAACAAAACAGGATTCACCTTCATGAGGGTTCAGTTTGACCCGTCCAAATTGCAATAAATGTTGAGGATGTGACTTATGTAGCTCAATAACTTTTGGTGCCAGGGCATTGCCCTGAGAATCTTCAAGATCAAGAACTTCACCAACCGGCTTACCCACCGCTTTCCGAGCAGTGGAGCCGATCATTTGCTGTGCACTATGATTGATATACAGCACTTTCCCTTGCTTGTTTACTGTCAGAACACCACCCGCCAGTGCTTCAAGAATCCATTCTGCGCTATCGGGAGCATTCGTCTTTGACTGAAATAACCCGGAGGACAAAGGTTTTGATTCATTCTCACCAGACACAACTTTTTTACTGCTCTGAATCCGAGGAATCACTACTGGATGCAGGCGACGAAAATGCTGAATTTTTTTCCACATAGACATAAGTATTTTTTATTTCTTGATTTTTTTATAAATACTAAACAGCTTGTCCCGGCTTAGCTACAAAGGCCTGCTGGACGGTCGAAGTGACGACAATTCAACCACTTGAATAATAAATAGATAACAGATATTTTCAGTAGGTAAATTCTGTTGCATGGAAGCTCTGAAATTTAAACCCCTCGATAACATTCGTATATGTGCTTTTTTTGTCTCCCACATTTAAGGAAATGATTAAAGTGCCGAAGCTCTGGTCAAACCAAATAGTTACTTATGCCTTGTATTTAAAATAGAATAAACTTAGTGATTTGAGCAAAAGCGGCCCAAGTAAAAGACCTAACTACCATTAAAGCCCAAAAAAACCAGCTAATAACTTAGTATTATTTTGATCTTTCTTGACTAAAATAAGCATCCTCTATATATTCCAATATGTTGGAAAAATTAATTTAAACTATGTAGAGAGAGCATATAAAAATGTCAAACATCGACTTAGACAACCTAAGCATTAGTGAGCTGGGTAACCTGAAGAGCACGATTGATTCAGCCATTGAAAACAAACGTCAGACTGAACTGTTAGATGTTCGCCAGAAACTGGATGAGTTAATTGATGCTTCACCGTTTACATTACAGGAAGTAATGGAAGCAAAAGCAATGCGCAAACCTGTAAAACCTAAATACAGACATCCTGAGGATGCAAGTATGACATGGACCGGACGTGGTAGAAGACCTCGCTGGGTTGATGAGTGTATAAATGCAGGCACATCACTGGATGATATGACGATTTAGTCACCCATCACTATCCAAAATTGGCACAACAGCTCCTTCATAACTGTTGTGCCAATTAGTTTTTAATATCACCATCATTTTTTATATTTATAAAAAAGCCTAATTCCCCACCTACTTTCCTGAATTCCTTAGACAAGGCTTTGCTGTTCATCCATATTTCTACTAGTATTAGTGCGCTTAGTGACTGATACGCCCCTTCCCCTCACTGGATGTAAAGAGCTCTCTTGTAATGAAAAACTTGCTGACATTTCTTGTATTATTTGTAATTAGCTTCAATGCTTATGCACTTAAGCAGGAAGATTTACTCCACCCGGACAAAGCATTCCAGGTTTCTGCGACTGCAATCGATGGAAACAATATCAGGCTGACATGGGAAGTAGCAGAGGGGTATTACTTATACCGGGAACGTCTTTCATTTAGCTCTGGCAATGAAGGCATATCACTTCTTAGCGACACTGCCAGCTACCCGAAAGGGGATCTCAAAGATGACCCGACCTTTGGTGAGATGGAGGTTTACCACGAAGCCTTCTCTATTGACATTCCGATAACAAGGCAAGGTGACACACTCAATGCAGTCGAACTAGCCCTTAAAACAAAATACCAAGGGTGTGCTGACGCCGGTTTATGTTACCCCCCTCAACGAAAGAAAGTCACAGTTTCCCTTCCTGAACTAGCCGCCACCGACAATACCACCAGCAGCACTGAAAATATCCCCCAAAACAAAACCGCTGCGCCAGAAACAACCTTAATAGCAGATGGTGACAAAACTACTTCGGGCAGCACGAGCGGCACAAAAGCATTATCATCTGACGAAGCACTCAGATTTTCACTGGAAGCGACCGACAAACGCACCTTGCATGCCCGCTGGGAGATATTGCCGGGTCATCACCTATATCGCAATAAAATCAATTTTACTGCCAGCAGCCCGGACAATGCAGAACTGGGTGAAATCCAGTTTCCGGAAGGCCAAATGGTCAATGATGAGTTTTTTGGCGAGGTAGAAATCTATGACCAGAATATAGACATCATTATTCCGCTACTAACATCAGACATTGAAGAGCTGACTATCCAAGCCCAGTATCAGGGTTGCTCAAATGATGCCAGAGTATGTTACCCCCCCATTAACAAAGAAATTACACTCTCTCTCGCCAATTTGCCGGAACAAAGCGCTTCACCGGAATCAGGTTTTGGATCAGGCATACTCACCGACGAATACTTTTCCGGCAGCTTTATCGGAACCATCTCAATCTTTTTTATTATCGGACTCGGACTATCATTAACGCCCTGCATTTTCCCAATGATTCCGATTTTATCCGGTATTGTTGCCGGACAAGCTAACCTGTCTGCTAACAAAGCCTTCCTGCTATCACTGGTCTATGTCACCGCCAGCGCAACGGCTTATGCATTGATCGGCTTAGTCTTTGGCTTTTTCGGTGAAAACCTGCAAGCCAGCCTGCAACATCCCATTGCCATCGGTCTGTTTGCCACATTGTTCGTAGTACTGGCTTTTTCAATGTTTGGCTTCTTTGAATTGCAGATGCCCAACCGCATTCAATCCCGCCTGAATGAAATCAGCAGCAACCAACGTGGAGGCAGTTTACTGGGTGCAGCCATTATGGGTTTCCTCTCCACGCTAATTGTCGGCCCTTGTGTTGCCCCTGCACTAGCCGCAGCACTGACTTATATTGCTGATAGCAAGGACGCACTGCTGGGTGCCTCAGCATTGTTCAGTATGGGCTTTGGTATGGGTGTCATCCTGCTGGTAGTCGGCACCTTAGGCGGACACCTCCTACCCAAAGCGGGTGGCTGGATGGATGTCATCAAATCCTTATTCGGCATTATGCTATTAGGCATGGCCATCTGGATGCTCAGTCGCATCACCTCAACTACCGTCACCATGTTACTCATCGGCATGCTATTAGTATCATCCGGCATCTACATGGGCGCTCTGGATAAATTACATGAAGAAACAACTGGCTGGGATCGTTTCTGGAAAAGTATTGGCCTGATTCTACTATTCTTTGGCTTCGCCCAATTGATAGGCGTAGTGCTGGGCAACCAAAATATAATGCACCCACTCAAAGGTTCACTCTCCTTTACGGTGGCGGGTACATCAACTGCTGGCAACACATCACAACATCAAGGCCTTTCCTTCAGGCAAATTAAGAATGTGTCCGAGTTAGACGCTATTCTTGGCCAGGCCAAACAATCAGAACAACTAGTAATGCTGGATTTCTATGCTGACTGGTGTGTTGACTGCATACGTATGGAAAAAAATGTTTTTACCGTACCGGAAGTAGGCGGCGATCTTAGCAATGTCATTATTTTACAGGCTGATGTAACACTCAGAAACGAACATAGCAAAGGACTGGAGAAACGCTTCGGCATAGTCGGCCCACCTACTATTATCTTTTTTGACACTCAGGGGCAAGAAATACGAGGCCTACGCATGATCGGTTATGAAGACACACCGACTTTCCGAAAACGACTGCAACAGTTCACCCAAAACCAGTAATTCCCGCAATTTTTGATTCAGTCAGCAAAAATTCATCTGGCTTGCATATACTTGCTCCTAATAACAACAAAGTTGCTAAAAAAGCACAACACAGGAGCAAGACAAATGTCTGTTAATAATAAAAATAATAACCCTACACCTTCAGATGTAGAAAAAAATAGTCATGAAACTACTGAAACAAAAACGGATCAAGAAAAAAAACCACATATTATCCGCCGGAATATTGAAGACCATTTAGCGGAGCGGGCACTGAAAAAGCGCTTGACCGATATTTTTGATGATGATTTTTTATTAGATTAGATTGTCAACAGAAAGTTGTCAGAAATTTTATGCCTGAGTTGAATATAGAACAACTAGCGACACCATTCTTCTTGTAAAACCTTCTGGACAAACTGGCGAGTTATTTTCCGACCATCATTCAAGCTTTCAGTATCAAGGTGTTGCAGTAAAATCATTAAACTTTGCATATCCAGTGGAATATTTTTACTAATGTAACTGGCCGCCTGATCAGTTATTTCAAAACCACGGTTACGGGCACGCCACTTAAAAACTTCCATCGCCTGCTCATCATCCAGACTGCGTAGTTGGTAAATCGGCCCCCAACGCAATCTTGATGCCAAATCCGGTAATTCACAACCCAACTCATGTGGTTTTTTTCTAGCGCTCAATAAAATGGCCTGTTGATTTTCCCGGCAGCGGTTTATCAGATGAAACAACGCCTCTTCCCAAGCTTTATTGCCCATCACTGCATCAACATCATCCAATGCCAACAGCGTTGCACTACCATCCAGGCCCGATATCACACCAGTTCCAAACTGTGATAAATCACGTAGTGACAAATAGGTAGCAGCGTGAAAATTCGCTTGCAAACGATAACAGCAAGCCTGCAACAAGTGTGATTTACCACTTCCGGAGCCGCCAAACACAAAAATCTGCGGGAATTCCTCCCAGAACGGACTCTGCAATAAAGTCAGAATATCTTCATTTCCCGGCAACGGACAAAATGACTCAAAGCTAAGCCCGTCAGGCAATGTAACGTTTAATGATAATTGCCTCATTTATGAATCCACGTTAATCCGGTAAATCTGGCTCTGTTTATAGGAGTCATGTAAATGGCGCAGGACAACTGCCAACACCGCAGCCACCGGCAAAGCCAGCAACACACCAAAGAAACCAAAAAGCTGCCCACCCGCCAATACCGCAAAAATGACTGCAACGGGATGTAAACCAATGCGCTCGCCAACCAGTAGTGGTGTCAACAGCATACCCTCTACCATCTGAGCCGCACCAAAAACCACAAATACCCAGAACAGCTGAAAAGCATCACCCGTTTGAAACAGAATCGCTAAACCAGCAATGGCTACACCGACAATCAACCCCAGATAAGGTACAAAACTAACCAAACCAGCAATAAGGCCAATAAGTAACGCAAAATTCAGTCCGATTATCCACAAGCCAATACTATAAATCGTACTGAGTGCGAGCATCACCAAGAACTGACCACGCAGGAAGGCACCCAGCATTTCATCTGAATCCTTTGCCAGCCTTGCAACAACCGGCTCAATATTACGTGGCAACAGGTCATGTATATAAGCTACCAACTTATCCCAATCCCGCAGTAAATAGAATGAAATAATCGGAATCATCACCAGATTAGCCACCCAACCCAGCACAGCAAACCCTGACTTGGAGATTGCCTGAATAGCGTTTCTGGCAAAACCGCCAGCTTCCTTGAGATTAGAAGAAACGACTGAAATTAGTTGATCAGCACCTAATATAGAGGGATCAATACCAAACTTTTCTTCTAAGTAAGGAACAAGAGTCTGGCGGATGGTGCCATCAAAATTATCCGAGAAAAACTCAGCAAATTGCTGTAACTGCGAACTTAATACCGGGATCAACACCAACAGCAGCAATAGAATCACACCAAAACTAACAATAAAGACAATGGTCACCGACAAGCCGCGTGACAGTTTCAGTGCTTCCAGCCGATCAGCCAACGGATCAGCCAGATAAGCAATCAAAGCACCCGCAACAAACGGCATCAGGATAGGGGACAACAGCGTGATCAATAAGACCGACAAAACAGCCAAGAATATCCAGAACCAAAAACGCCCGTCAAAAGTCATGCCGAAACCTCTTTATTAAATGCATCATATGTCCATAAAAACACATACATCAATCCACTGAGCAGGCTGGTGGCTGCCACCAATAACTGCAGGCCTTCGCGTATTTCCGGTGCTAACGTATAAAGCCCCACATGCATCAAAGTTGCGGCCAATAACAGCATTTGCAAGGCCGTATTTAATTTACTGATAAACAATGGTTTCATTTCCAGTACGCCGGTTACCCAACGATAAATCAACGCTCCACTGACAATCACAATATCCCTGCCAATCACCAACCACATAAGCCATAGCGGTATATATCCCTTCATAGCAAAAACGATGATCAGCGAAATAATAAACAACTTATCAGCCAATGGATCAAGCACAGCGCCCAAAGATGTAAACCAACCGTAACGTCGCGCCAGGAAACCATCCAGGCCATCACTCAAACCAGCCAACATCAGGCAAACAAAAGCTGTTGCATAATCATCATGCAGCAGTAACCAACAAATAGGGAAAATCGCCACTATCCGGGTCAGCGTGATTATATTTGGAATCTGTCGTAACATTGCATCAGTCATAAAACAAATCTGCAAACCATCATTCAATAAACCAGTTGCACCGCATCCTGCCCCATTACCTGGCGCAGTTCCCTCAAGCTACTGTCACTCAGTGGAATATACAGCTGACTACCTAACCTGATATCAGCGCAAGCCTGTTGGTTCTGGTAACTAATAATCACAGGATACCTTGGTTCTTCTGTCTGTGTTAAAAAACCCTGAAGATTAGCCATTAAACCTTGTTCAATTTGCTGCGCAGTAATGGTTAGCTGCAACTTACGTAATAAGTTTTCACGCACTTCCTGCATTGAATAAATATGATTAACTCTCAGGCGCACACTCTCCGTTCTATAATCACTATCCAATGTCCCTTCAAGCACAACAATGGCTTCTTTCTCAAGAAGATGGCCAAACTGCTCAATCACATCAGAAAACAGCATCAACTCATAATAAGCAGATTTATCATCCAACTGCACAAAAGCCCGCTTACCACGATCAGTCGATTGCATCCGTACACTCGCTACCAATCCTGACAACATCACCGGCTCTTTCTGGTAACGCTGATTGGTATCAATCTCCACCAATTCCACTAAACGATGTGAAATAATCGCTTTTAATTCAGCTTCATACTCATTAATAGGGTGCCCGGTTAAATAGAGCCCCAGGGTTTCTTTTTCAAGCCGCAACCGCTGCTTTTCATCCCATTCCGGCAGATCCGGCATGGCTTGCTCAACAGCCGGTGCAATAGTGCCACCGAATAAATCGGTCTGACCTGTCCCCTGATCACGGTGGTACTGCTCAGCCATGCGCAGCGCTTCTGGTAAAAACTCCAGTTTGGCACGGCGACTTCCTTTTAAAGAATCCAACACACCGGCTTTAATCAGTGTTTCCAGCACCCGACGCGTCACTTTTTGTGAGGCAATACGTTGACACAAATTCAGCAAGGAAGTGAACTGCCCATCTTCCCGACGGTTATCAAGAATCAGACTAATGGCTGACTCACCCGCCCCTTTTACCGCACCTAGCCCATAAACGATATGATCATCGTCATTAACAGTGAACTGATATTCAGATTGATTAATATCCGGAGGCAGTACAGTCAATTCCAACTGGCGACAATCATCCAACATCATCACCACTTTATCAGTATTATCCAAATCAGCAGATAATACCGCAGCCATAAACGCTGCCGGATAATGTGTTTTTAACCATGTGGTCTGGAAAGAGACTAGTGCATAAGCAGCCGAGTGGGATTTATTAAAACCATAACCGGCAAACTTCTCCATCAAATCAAAGATATAAGTGGCTTGGTCAGCATCCACGCCATTCTTGCCGGAACCTTCCATAAACAGGCCACGCTGTTTTTCCATTTCCTCCGGCTTTTTCTTACCCATCGCCCGGCGCAACATATCCGCCCCACCCAGCGTAAAACTGGCCAGCACCTGCGCAATTTGCATTACCTGTTCCTGATACAAAATAACGCCGTAAGTCGGCTTCAGGATCGGCTCAAGATCAGGGTGCGGGTACTCTACTTTAGCGCGGCCATGTTTACGGTTGATAAAATCATCTACCATACCGGATTGCAGCGGCCCCGGACGATAAAGAGCAACTAGTGCGACAATATCCTCAAACACATCCGGCTGCAGGCGCTTAATCAGCTCCTTCATGCCGCGTGATTCAAGCTGGAAAATAGCCGTTGTTTTCTGTGCTTTCAATAGCACAAAAGAAGCTTTATCCTCCAAATCAAGCCGCGTAATGTCCAGCGGATCTTCACCCTTCACCGCCCGCTTACGATTGATGGTTTTCACCGCCCAATCGATAATAGTCAGATTCCGCAAACCGAGAAAGTCAAACTTAACCAGCCCGACCGCCTCCACATCATCTTTGTCATATTGCGAGACCAGACCACTGCCGTCTTCTTCACAATAAACCGGCGTAAAATCAGTCAGATCAGAAGGTGAAATTAATACACCACCCGCATGCTTACCGACGTTCTTCGACAGGCCTTCCAACGACAAAGCCAGATCCAGTAATGATTTAACCTCTTCATCATCGTCATACAGTACTTTCAGATCAACCGACTCTGCTAGTGCTTTGGTCAGCGTCATGCCGACCTCAAACGGCACCAGTTTGGCAATCCGATCTACGAAACCATAGGGGTGCCCCAACACTCGCCCGACATCACGCACCACCGCCTTCGCAGCCATCGAACCATAAGTAATGATCTGTGAAACCTGATTACGACCATAAGTCTCCGCCACATAATCGATCACTTTATCGCGATTATCCATACAGAAATCAATATCGAAATCAGGCATGGATACCCGCTCAGGGTTCAGAAAGCGCTCAAACAGCAGATCATATTCTAATGGATCAATATCAGTAATCTTCAGCGCATATGCTACCAACGAACCGGCACCGGAACCACGGCCCGGCCCCACCGGAATATCATTGTCTTTTGCCCATTGGATAAAGTCGGCAACGATCAGGAAATAACCCGGAAAACCCATGCCGTTGATCACGTCCAGCTCAATCTTCAAACGCTCATCATAGGACTCACGTCTTTTCTCG
>CALHAO010000012.1 GCA_937931765.1 uncultured Thiotrichaceae bacterium | reverse complement strand
TGGTCACGCTCAAGAATCAAACGGTCACGCTCAGCAATACTCGCATCACGATCTTTAAGCTGCTTATCACGCTCATAAACCGCCAAATCACGCGCTTCTAATTGCTTCTGCTGAGTAACAAGGTTTTGATCACGCTCAGAGATTAGCCTACTTTTTTCTTTGAGCAATACTTCGCGGGCATGAATATCAGCATCACGCGCTTTCACGGCACTATTCAGCTGCGCCATGTGCTTTTGTATTTCCTCAACCTTCGAATCACGATCAGCAACATGCCGGTCACGCTCAGCAATATGCTGATCGCGCTTAGCTAATTGGTGATCCCGTTCTTTAAGCAGCTTTTCCTGCTCCAGCGTCTGGCGGGTACGCTCTTTCAATAGGTGATCACGATCCAGCAATAACTGATCTTTTTTCTGCAAGGACTCATCACGCCCTTGTATTTGCTTGTCTTTATTCTGGATAGCCTGATCAATGCGCAACAAAGTACGATCTTTGTCTTCCATCTGACGGTCGCGCTGCTGGATCAGGGTCTCCTTTTCCTGCAACTGCTTTTCATAAGTGACCAGGCGGTTTTCTACCTGCTGGATGCGTGCATCTTTTTGATGGGCTACTTCATTATGCTGCCGCAACACATCGTCTTTTTTACTGACGAACTCAGATTGCTTGAGTAAAATTGTGTCTCTGGCCGACAGGTCTTTAGCCAGCTTATTCAGCAGCTCATCTTTTTCTGCCAGCTGCTTGCCCAACTTTTCCAGACGCGCATCACGCTCATCAATTCGCGCGTCACGAATACGAACATGGCCGTCTTTTTCCAGCAAAGCACCTGAAACACCCTTCAGGTGATCATCGCGCTCCGACAAACGCTGTTGCAGCGCCTGAAAAATATTTTTGAGTGCCTGCTTATCATTCCCCGTCAGATAAACATTGGAATCCAGTTTCCTGAACAACTCATTTCGGGTTTCTTCCATGTTCATAAATGCCGTCCTATAATATGATAAGGCTCAATAACTGAGCAGCCTTTTTAGCTAAATTCCGCACGGGAATAGTTGAATTCTGGCACAGAAACTAAATTTCTGCCATGCCCACCCCACAACAGCACGATTTTCCGTACGTTGTAGCAGCTTGCTACCTGAGCAACCTACCCGCTACAAAAGCTATAAAGCCCGGTTAATTTGCGCAATAACAGCCAGCGGATCGTCTGACTGCGTGATGGGCCTGCCCACCACCACATAGTCCACACCCACAGCTTTCGCCGCTTCCGGCGTCATGACTCTTGATTGATCCCCCTGTTGACTGCCTTCAGGGCGAATACCGGGTGTAACCAGCAGAAAGTCAGCACCCAGTGTCTCGCGTAACATTTGGGCTTCCTGCGCAGAACATACCACACCATCCAATCCGGATTCATGCGTGAGCCTCGCCAGGTGTTTCACCTGATCATCAGGACTACCAGCCCTCACACCAATTTTATCTAACTGCTCAGCATCCATTGACGTCAGTACCGTCACCGCAATCAGATGTGGTGGATTCTCCAAATCACTTAATGCTTCACGGGCAAAGCGCATCATCTTATCACCACCAGCAGCATGAACATTAATCATCCACACTCCCAGTTTTGCAGCAGCACGACAAGCACCCGCTACTGTGTTGGGTATATCGTGAAATTTCAAATCCAGAAAAACATCAAACCCCAAGTCCACCAGCGACCTGACAAAACCCGGCCCGCCCGCAACAAACAGTTCAAAACCTACTTTCAGCTTACAATCAGCAGGCGACAGCAGCTGTACAAAGCTGAGTGCTTGTTCAGTATCAGGAAAATCAAGTGCGACGATCAGTCTGCTGGACATAGTTCACCTCATGTGTTCTGGATTGTGTCCCAATGGTGGCATGCAGGGCAACGCCACAGGTAGTCATGCATTTTATAACCACACTGCACACATTGAAAGTGCGCATCACCTTTAGATAAACGCTCCAATGCTGATTGTATTGTAGGTAATATCCGGGCATCTGCAGCACTATTTTCGGCAGCGCCAGCAGTGGCAAGGCTCTGGTCAGCCAGAATAGCGACGGAACGGGTAATGGTCTGCAGCGATAATGGATCATTCTTGAGGTGAGACTCGATTAATGAACAAACGGCCTGCTCATTACCGGTACTGCATGCAATGCTCAGTAAAGCTGGAAACAACCGTACATTATTACTCTCCAGATACTCATCGTGCACAAACTGATACAACTGCTTCAATTCAGCATCAGCCGTGAAAACCTTTAGCAACTCATCAATCAGCATACCCAGTAAACGCTGATCTCTTTTAATCGCCTGCTGATAATAGCTTAATGCCTGTTTCCGATCATTTCGTGCCAGTGCCAGCCTGGCTTGCAATACTTTGACTCTTGCTGATTCCGGGTAAGCAGCCAGCGCACTCTTCAGGCTTTCATCAGCCTGATACAGCTCACTACCACGCAAATGCTCTTCAGCTTGCTCACAGTAGTAATGGGCGATGAAACGGTTTTTATCACTTGGAAATGATGTAGAGCGCTGACTTAATGCAATAGCCTTGTCCCAATCCTGCAACTGCTCATAAATATGACGCAGCGGGTCAGACACACCCGTATTATCAGGGTATTTATCGATCACTTCCCGAAACACACTTTCAGCACGATCCAGCAAACCGGCAGCAAAAAAATCTTCGCCCAACGCCAACATAGCGGCTTGACGCTGCTCACGACTCAGATCAGGCCGGGCAACCAGGTGTTGATGCACCCGTAAAGCACGGTTCACTTCGCCGCGATTACGGAACATATTACCTAGAGAAAGGAAAGTATCAGCTATCTGTGCGTCGATAGCAGGTGATTCAAGAAATATATCCAGCGCCTTGTCAGGCTCTTCATTCAGTAAAAAATTAATACCGCGCACAAACTGAGGTGAGGCAGCTGAATCAGTGCGCGGTATCTGGTCTTTCTTCTGTTTTTTCCGGGCAGCGTTCCAACCCGAATAAAATGCCAGTGGTAAGAGTAAAAAGAGAATTTCCTGCATAATGGCATTTTATCTGTGTGGGGTTAATCCTGAATCGCGTATTGTTCACGCGATACATTAACACGCTCGCGTAATTCTTTTCCCGGCTTGAAATGAGGCACAAATTTAGGGGGTAAATTTACCTGGTCGCCTGTTTTCGGATTGCGGCCTTTTCTCGCCGTACGATGATGCAGTGAAAAACTACCAAAGCCTCTCACTTCAATCCTGCCACCGCTAGATAGAACGCCACTCATATTTTCAAGCAACATTTTTACTGATAATTCAACATCCTTACTACTCAGGTGACTTTGTTTTCGTGTCAAAATATCAATAATTTCAGATTTAGTCATCCGTTATACACTCCTGTAAACGTCAAAAAAAATTTTCATAAATACGCAGGCAAAATTTGCTGGGTGCACTTGCATGCTGCTTACTATTGGATGTAAAAAATACTCATGAAAAAGCGGATAAAATACTTGATCTTATCCGCTTTGGAGAACAAGCCATCCTTGGCTATTTTATCCTTTTAAGAAAAATGAATTAAGTGGAATTACTCACTCATTTGCTCTTTAAAGATATCTCCCAGAGAAGTAGAAGCACCACCGGAATTACTGCTGTATTCCTTCATTACACGTGCATCATCTTCATTTTCTTTAGCCTTGATAGACAGGTTAATTGCACGGGTCTTACGGTCAACACCCATGAATTTAGCATCAATCTTATCGCCTTCTTTCAGCTGAGTACGGGCATCTTCTACACGCTCACGAGACAGCTCGGATGCACGTAAAATACCTTCAATGCCTTCACCCAGATCAATTCTGGCTGACTTAGCCGTTACTTCAACAACCGTACCTTCTACCACACTGCCTTTGCTGTGCGCTGCTACGAAGTTGGAGAACGGGTCTTGTTCCAGCTGCTTGATACCCAAAGAAATACGCTCACGATCAGGATCAACAGCCAATACAACTGCTTCAACCTCATCACCTTTCTTAAAGTTGCGTACTGCTTCTTCGCCCGGCGCATTCCAGGAAATATCAGACAGGTGAACCAGACCATCAATACCACCGTCAAGACCGATGAAGATACCGAAATCAGTAATAGACTTAATTTTACCGGATACTTTGTCGTTCTTGTTGTGGCCGCCTGCAAACTCATCCCAAGGATTAGCTTGGCATTGCTTCATACCCAAAGAGATACGACGACGATCAGCATCAATATCCAGAATCATGACTTCAACTTCATCACCTAAAGTCACAACCTTAGCCGGATTAACGTTCTTGTTAGTCCAGTCCATCTCAGATACGTGCACCAAACCTTCTACGCCATCTTCGATCTCCACGAAACAACCGTAATCAGTCAGGTTACTCACCTTACCGAACAGACGGGTTTCACGTGGGTAACGACGTACCAGATCCTGCCATGGATCTTCACCCAATTGCGTCAGACCTAGTGATACGCGATTTTTATCCTTGTCGAATTTCAGTACCTTAACGTCGATTTCGTCACCGATGTTAACGACTTCTGATGGATGCTTAACACGCTTCCAAGCCATATCAGTGATGTGCAACAGACCATCAATACCACCCAGATCCAGGAACGCACCGTAGTCAGTCAGGTTCTTAACAACACCCTTAACTGTCTGGCCTTCCTGAAGGTTGTCAAGCAGTGCTTCACGCTCAGCGCTATACTCTTCCTCAACCACCGCACGACGAGACACCACAACATTGTTGCGCTTCTGGTCAAGCTTGATCAGTTTGAATTCCAGCTCTTTGCCTTCTAAATAAGCTGTGTCACGTACCGGACGCACATCAACTAAAGAACCGGGCAAGAAAGCACGAATGTCACTCAGCTCAACGGTGAAACCACCTTTAACTTTACCAGTGATAATACCAGTAACGATTTCGTCATTATTGAAGGCTTCATCCAGCACTTCCCAGGCACGCATACGACGCGCTTTTTCGCGGGACAGACGGGTTTCACCGAAACCATCTTCAACAGTATCCAGAGCAACTTCGACTAAATCACCTACTTGTACTGTGATTTCGCCTTTTTCGTTTTTGAACTGTTCTGCCGGAATTACACCCTCTGATTTCAATCCTGCGCTGACGATAACGAAGTCAGAGCGAACATCAATAACGGATGCATTAACCAGTGAACCTGGCTTCATTTGAGTATAGGAAAGACTCTCTTCAAACAGTTCTGCAAAACTTTCGGACATGAATAAAATTACCTGTAGATAAACTAATGATCGTCAATTACATCCGGTAATGACGGGCAAAAAATAAAAAGCCCGGACAATCCGTGTCTGGGCTTATAACGTTCGTTTTCGCGCGTGAAACTTACAAGAAGCTACTGATCATTTCCAGCACTTCCTGAGGTGTCATACGACTACTATCAATCGTGATAGCATCATCAGCCGCTCGCAATGGTGCGATGGCCCGACCAGCGTCCCGTTCATCACGGGCAGCGATCTCGTCAATAAGGGTGGCAAGATTAGCACTAATTCCCTGCTCACTCAACTGCTTAAAGCGCCTTTCGCCTCTGATTTCAGGGCTGGCAGTCAGGAATATTTTCAGTTTTGCATCCAAAAACACCACCGTCCCCATATCCCGCCCGTCAGCCACCAGACCCGGCGCAGTAGCAAAAGCACGTTGCCTATCCAATAAAGCTGCCCTAACTGCCGGAATAGCTGCAATTTTTGAAGTCATACCGGCACATTCAGGCGTGCGAATAGCCAGACTTATGTCCTCACCATTGGAAACAACCTTGCCATCAATAAAACAGACATTCATCTTATTAAGTGTATTGATAATAGCCTGCGAATCATTCAAGGCAACACACTGTTTCATGGTTTCCAGCGCCGCTGCACGGTAAATTGCACCACTATCCAACAAGTGCCAGCCCAGCTGATTAGCCAACAGATTTGCAATTGTGCCCTTGCCTGCACCTGCCGGGCCGTCAATAGTAATTACCGGCACCTGTTTACTCATGCATACTTGTCCTGTGTCATAAAATCGATAAAACGGGGCAAAACCATGTCACCCGGCATCCAGCTGAGCCACATAACGATCACGCGCTTGTTTAGAACTTTCCATGCGTTGTAGTAAATCGTCACCTTTCTGTTGCTCAATCAACTCAGCGAATTCACCCAAATTCGTTTGTATAGCAGCAATCATTTCCAGAATAGCTGCGCTATTATGTAAACAAATATCCCGCCACATCACTGGGTCACTCGAAGCAATACGGGTAAAATCTTTAAAACCACCGGCTGCATAACGTAAAATATCTTCCTGTTGTGGCATACCTAATAGAGTGTCGACCAACGAAAATGCCAGCACATGTGGCAAATGACTGGTAGCCGCCAATACTTCATCATGCAATGCCATCGGCATCTGCTCAACTACCGCGCCGGTAGCCTGCCACATCGCATCCACTTTATTCACAGCATCAACTGAAGTGCTTTCCAGAGGCGTCAGAATAATCCGTCGCCCGCTGTACAAATCACCGATGGCAGCTTCAACACCACTGCGCTCACGCCCTGCTATCGGATGCCCTGGCACAAAACGTGCTAATGCTTCATCACTGAGAACAGCCTGCGCCGCTTCAACAATCGCCGTTTTAGCACTGCCACCATCCGTTATTACTGCACCAGGCTCCAGTGCGGGCATAATTTGCTCCAGCACAATGCGCATCACACCAATCGGCACCGCCAGAAAGATCATGTCAGCACCTTGCACAGCTTCTAATGGATCTAGTGTAAAATCATCAATCACCCCCAGATCGACAGCACGCTGCAAGTTATCAGCACTACGACTACACCCGACAATACGTTCACAATAACCTGCATTACGTAACGCAATCGCCAGCGAACCACCGATCAAGCCAACTCCGAATATAACTAGTTTTTTAATCACCCGATCACTCAACTTGATGCTCATCAGAAATTGCAATCAACCATTCTTCCATATCCCACCTGAGTTTGCCAGCACCGGATAAGCTATTCATGCCATGGTCGTTGCACAAACATCATACCAATGCGCAAATTCCTTACTGCGGGATTTCTCAGCTTCGATAATGCCCATACCTCGCGCTGAATGCAGCACACCAAACACACTGGTATCCACCTGATCAGCCTGCTCACCACCAAAAAATGCTTTTCCGGCCAAGCCTTCAGTCACCCAACGATCAACAGCCGCACTAAATTCCTGCTCAACATCCACAATATTATTTTTGGCTTTCATCTTGCGCGCTACTTTAGGCATCACTACCGACCCACCCAGACGCACAAAAAAGCCTTTAATGCCACTGATTTGCTCACGCCCCATCACCACAGCGAAATTTTTGAATGAGGTGCTGAAGCTTGGGTGAATCAGAGGTGGTAAATATTGCACCAAGGTTTTATCAACCCATATCATCCACTCATCTGAACCTTCACTCGCTGATAACCGACCATAATGTTGGTTTAGGTATTCAACAATTGCGGCAGACTCCACGATGGTATTATCACCATCACGCAGCACCGGTACTTTTTTATGATCCGTAAAATCCAGCTCTTTCATGCCAAAAGGTGCCACCTCAACTGTGGCATACTCTATTCCGGCATGATTCATGAACGCCCGGACTTTCCCACAAAAAGGGCATGATCGGAATTGATAAAGAGTCAACATAGAAAACCTCGGATTTTTTTTCAAAAAGGGGCATATAAAATGGTTTGCCACTATAAGTGTTTTGGCTAAAGATTTAAAATACTTGTAATCGCCTGTCCGGGTATACAGGCAAAAATAGAATGCTAAATACACACAATAATTATTTGTCGTGCTATTTATCAGCAACTTTAAATTTTCAGGGGGCTACATGGAACACGAAACAGGGCTATTGCAAGGCATTCTATTACTATTGGTAATGTCTGTTGCCGCTGTGGGCGCATTCCGGTTATTCAAGCTACCCCCTATCCTTGGCTACCTGCTGGTGGGTGCACTGACTGGCGAGTACGCCTTGGGTTGGTTACCCGCCAGTCACGCCATTGAATTTATGGGTGAAGTGGGCGTTGTGTTCCTGTTGTTTGCTATCGGACTGGAATTTTCGGTTAAACAATTTTTAGCCATGAAAACTACCGTGCTTGGCTTAGGTGGCTTGCAGGTTGTTCTATCCACCCTGGCTGGCTTCAGCATTCTTTATTTTTTCGGCATGGATTGGCAGGGAGCCATTATCGCCGGTGGCGCACTCGCGTTATCGTCCACCGCGATCGTCGTCAAACAACTGTCCGATCAGGGTGAAATGCGCGCCCGGCATGGGCAACTCGCTTTAGGCATCTTGTTATTTCAGGACATTGCCGTCGTGCCTTTCCTGATTATTATTCCCATTTTAGCCAGCGATGGCACCGGCGAAGCCAGCACTAGTACAGCTGCAATAGAAATGCTCATTAACATATTTACCTTAGCGGGTATGTTACTGGCAGCACATTATGTACTACGCCCTCTGTTCCACCATATTTCTAAGGCACAATCTGTCGAACTGTTTAACATTACGGTTCTGTTGGTTGCCCTGACCGCTGCATGGACTACTCAGTCACTGGGGCTGTCACTGGCATTGGGCGCTTTCCTGGCGGGTATGTTACTGAGTGATACTGAGTACAAACATCAGATCGAGTCCGAAATACGTCCATTCAGAGATATACTCATGGGGGTCTTCTTTGTTGTGGTCGGTACTAAGCTTAACCCCGGCGTACTGCCTGATTTATGGCTACCTATATTGATGCTGGTATCGGGACTAACATTGGGAAAAGCCATTCTGATCGCCCTGCTAACCCGCTTATTTGCCGCTGATAATGGCACTTCATTGCGCACCGGACTGGTACTGGCACAAGGCGGGGAGTTCGGCTTTGCCTTATTGGCGCTGGCGCTGAGTAATGACCTACTCTCTAACGCAGAAGTGCAAAGCGTACTAGCCGCTATCATTATTAGCATGGCATTGTCCCCCTTCATTATTCGTTATAACGACACTGTAAGTAGAAAGCTGTTTGGCGATAGTTACTTAAAACAACGCTACAAAGCAGCACATGACTTTTCTCTTGAAGTCAAAGAGCTGGAGAAACATGTCATTATTTGCGGCTATCGCCGTATTGGTCAGTCTCTGAGCCGGATATTGCAGGAGCAAGGCATACCCTATATCGGACTTGAATTAGATCCGGACATTGTGACCAAAGCATGGGAGGCAGGTGACAAAGTTTACTTTGCAGATGCTACCCGCCCGGAAATTCTGATTGCTGCCGGACTGTATCGTGCCCGCATGGTGGTGGTCACTGTTGCAGACATTGAATCAGCCAAATTAATCACTGCTGCTGCCCGTAAAAAACAACAAACCATTCCAATACTGGTGCGCACCCGCAGCGACCTGCACATGAATGAATTGGAACAACTCGGTGCTACCTCTGTTTTACCCGAAACACTGGAAGCCAGTTTAATCATCGCTGAAAGAGTACTGGAGCAACTGGGCCTACCCACAGAAGAGGTATCCGAAGTAGTACAACATATCCGCGCAGACGGCTATCGCTCACTTAAGTCTTACTTCCACGGTGAACAGCCTGAAAAGAATAAGGACAGAGCACTGGATGACTCATTCCTGCATACCGTTGTTTTACAGCCCAATGACCGCGCTGTTGGCAAAACGATTGGTGAACTAAAGTTAGAAAATGTAGGCGTTTTCCTTAAATCGATAAAACGGGGTGATATTCGGGGTGATTCGCCCTCACCGACCATGAAACTTCTGGTTGATGACTGCTTGGTACTCGAAAGTAAAAGCAAAGACTTTCAGACCGCCGAAAAACGCTTAATCGGTGCGGGAAACACTAAAAAAGAAACAAAGGAAATTACTGAGACTAGACCACCAGTTAAATTGCTAAATAAATGATCAAAAAATGTGGCTATTTTCGTCATTGAACCTATAAACATCAGTAAATTTCCACTGTAAGGTTCCAATCGCCAAGAAAACTATTTACCATATCGGTAAGCTTACCCCTATTTACAAAAGTTTGAATTTTGTCAGCATTAATCAGAAGAAATGTCCTATTATCAAGACAAGCTGAAAAACTTACTTTCAGTTGTTTGTTAGACCGTTTATCTGGTATATCAGCCACTTATCTGCGTGCTGCTGATAAATTTTAATCAGTAAAGTAGACTTTTTCCTCATGGTTTGCGTTATAGAACATGCTAGCTGCGAAAACATATCAGTTGAAATTAGCCAGCCTCTGACACCAGTGTCGGAAGTGAGCAATTATTTTTTCAACTGCGTGTTGTCAATTTGGCACCATAAAGAGAAAAAGTAATTTCTGATAAAAAAATACGGGAAGGCCGTAAATTTCAGAAAATTCTGAAGACGATTGTTCAGGCTGTGGATGTGCCAGGAACACCGGAGTTGAAGACCAAACGGTCATGAACTTCTCGCAATATTAATTGTTGCAATATTGCACACCACGGAAGAACACGAGCAGGCACTATACGCAAGCCGGTGTCCTGATGATTGAAGCACTACTGGGAACAGCTCGAAATAGGCACCGATCTGACTGATTTTCACTCACCAGCGAAACTCAGCAACAGGCTTGGTGTCGTAGACAGAGGGCTTAACCAGTAATTCTCAACCATCAGGACTATAAACGATTTTTTATGAAGCATAAGCTTTTTTCACGCTTCAGAAAAATCGACGTACCGGAAACGGATGTTCGAATCGTTTGTCCTAAAAAACCGCTGTAATTGCTTAGGGTATCTATAGAGAGATTAGCAATTTCAGCTGTATGAAATAAAAGGTTACATAAAACAATGAATACATCAACTCGCACCTTGGACCCTTCATTATCTGAAACGGTACACCGTACACTTCAGGATTATCTGGATACTTTAGGTGACCAGGAAGCAACTAATGTTTACCGCATCGTTCTTGATGAAGTAGAACGTCCGATGCTTGAAATAATGATGCGTCATACTCATGGCAATCAATCAAGAGCAGCACAATGCATGGGCATCAACCGTGCCACATTGCGTACAAAGCTAAAGCGTCACAATCTTTTGTAAATTTAAAAAATACTTTTATACCTCATGTATCCTCTCTTAACTATTTAAGAGAGGATTTCGACCGGAATGTCTGGTAAGGCTAATTGCGGTTAACCGCAACGAGTGCAAACTATTTGTAGCTAGTTAAATTTTCAAATTACAGTCAGCCAACCGCGACACATCTTCATCCTGATGGGTGATCAATAACACAGTTTTATGATGGTGGCGGGCAGTACTTAACACCCAATCAGTAGCCTGTTCCCGGGTGGTATCGTCTAATCCGGTAAATGGCTCATCTAATAACACCAAAGGCTCAGGGCGCAGTAAAGTTCGCAGTAAAGCAACACGCTGGCGCTGACCACCTGATAATGCAGTAGGCTTACGTTGCAACAACTCATCAACACCCAATGCTTTTGCGGCAGTTTCGACATCCACCTCAGATACACCACCCTCTGCACTCAGATTCAAACCCAACTGCAAATTCTTTGCCACGCTGATATGCTCAAACAAATTATGAGCCTGAAACAACATGCTGACCGGCCTCTGCTCAACAGGCAGGTGCAATAACGACTGCTCATTCCAGACGATGTCACCCTGTTCCGGCTGTAGAAAACCAGCAATCAAATCCAGCAAGGTAGATTTCCCTGCACCACTACGCCCCTGAATCGTCATAATTCTGCCCGCTTCCAAGCTAAAATCATAACTGAGCATATCCTCACCCCGGCGAATAGCAACCTTCTCAATCAATAACATACTAGTTATTTTTCTCAAACAACATGACAATTAATCCACATAATACAAGCAAAATAACCGCAGCCAGCGAGGCCTCAGGTATCCGGTAAGTCCCGGCATAGCTATAAATCAGCCAAGGCAAAGTCATCCAGTCAGCATTACCAAAAATAGAAAATATCGCCACATC
>CALHAO010000011.1 GCA_937931765.1 uncultured Thiotrichaceae bacterium | reverse complement strand
TATGTTAGGTCTACAGTTGTTGTATCAGGGGCTGATCGTCGGGGTATTGGCCATTTTCTTTTATGGCAAGACAGTGAGTATTCTGGGGCCGCAACTGGGGACGTTGTTTAGTGCGTTGCCGCCGGTGGTGGTGCCGATAGTGGGCGATTTATTGCTGGGCTATCAGTCGGATGTTTATGAGTATCTTGGGATATTGCTGGTGGTTGGCGGGATGTTGTTGGCGTTTTTCCGGCCTTTGAGTCGGTTGGGGTAGTTCCGGTCACTCTCTAAATATGCGATATTCCCCGCTCTCATTTTGCAGGAAATTAAAACATGATTATTAAACCCAGTGACTTCCCCGGCTCACATGAACGCCACTTATTACGCAAGACAAATAATCCTTTGTTTGAAGACCAGCAGCTTGAGCTGGACGATGATGTGCTATTGGATGCGCAGCGCTTGGATCATGATGTACTGCTGGCGTTTATGGCAGAATTTCGTGAGCTATTGCATAAGGCTACGAGTTTGGCAGGCAATGTTGACAGCGACACGGTGCTGGGTATTAAAGACCGGCTGGATCGTGCTTATGAAACCGCTTCAGCAGTCGCAGATGATCAGAACCACTCAAAGCAGGCGATTGCCAAATTACTGGGCACATTAATGGTCGCCGTTCGTCAGGGGGCGGGTGATGATGCGCATGCTCAACAGGAATTGGATCAGGAAGACTCCGCCCGTGATGCGCATTTTCAGCTGATGGAATCGCAATTGGTGGCTGACCTGCTGAACCCCGAATCAGTGATCAAAGCGCCGGAGTTAGTGGCTACATTATTATCCTCTGACAAGGATGATATTTTGTTGGCTGTGCAGTTATTTGATATTTCTCAGCTGGAAATACTCATTGGTCAGGGTGTGCAATTGTTAGAGCGCCTTCCACAAGGCTGCGAAGATGTTAAGGAAGAAGCAGGGCAAAAATTAGTGTTGATACAAGGGTATATAGAATTTCTTAATAGCCAGGTTCCTGATTAATTAATTGACATGCATTTCGGCGGATTTTGTTGCAATTACGATAAAGTCTACTATGATCACTCAGATCTATTGGTGATATAGCAGTATATTTCTTGTAGAAAGTTACGGCATTTTCAGCAACGTAGTGATTTGTTTTGTATTGATCTGAAAGTGATTTTTTGTGGTTTGGAATGAACAAGGGTGACGGATTTTTATTCGGCCCAATTGAGAATAATAGCTGATAACTTATGACAAACATAAAAAACATCTTGGTAGCAGACGACTCATTAACTGAGCGTGCCAACATGACGCGTATCCTGGAAGCTGCTGGCTACTCAGTGGTGAGTGCCGTTTCAGGTAATGAAGCGGCAGCTTTGGCAGAGAAGCATCAACCAGATATGATTTTCCTGGATATTATTATGGAAGATGGTGACGGTTATAAGGCTTGCCGGGCTATTAAACGGAGTGAGGCAACGCGCGATATCCCTGTCATCATGGTGTCCAGCAAATCTAATCCTGTTGATAAAAAATGGGCTGAAAGACTGGGTGCGGCAGGCTATGTTGTAAAACCTTATTCTGATGAAGAAATTGTTCAGGCGATTGAATCGACATAGCCTGACAGCTTTTGAATAACCCCTGACTAATATAATAAGAAAAGCCACCAAGGACAATCATGGAGCAGACAGCTTTCTGTTACAAAACAGGCGATTATCATATCGTACTTGAAGAGGGTATGCGTTCTGAGTTACTGATGTTGGACAAGATTTACCCCGTTCCCTTTGCACCGGAGTGGTGTGTTGGTCTTGCTGCTGTGCGTGGTGAACTGTTTCCTGTTTTGGATATGCACAGAGTGTTATTTAATCAGGATCGCCCGGAGCAGCCCTACCTTTTGTGTCTCCGGCACGAGTCATTCGAGCCGATTATTATTGGCTGTGACAGTCTGCCTGGCCAGACAGATATTCATCATACGGGTACTAGTGAGCATATTCCGGGGTTGCCCGGCTGGATTCGCCATGCCTGGAGTACTGACGACAAGGTCTATCTGGGTGCAGATCATGCTCGTTTGTTCAGAACTTTACTGGTTAACCAGCAGCGATAAAGTCAAATAAGAATAGCTAAAAATGCTTAATGGAGCGAAGTGTGAAAAAAGTTGGAGAGAGCGGTTATATCCGTAATTCGGGTAAAATAATAATGACCAGTATCGTGGCACTCGGTTTGATGCTGTCTACGAATGTTTATGCAGAAGAAGGTGTTACGGACACCGAAATTCGTCTGGGAGCGGTACTGGATCTTGATGGACGCTCCAGCGCCTTGGGCAGTTCAATGCTGAAAGGCATGCAGGCTGCGCTGAAGGGGGAGAAAATTGGCGAGCGCACCTTGTCCTTGCTGAGTGAAAATGATTCTTATACACCGGATAAAACTGTCACGGCTACACAATCGCTGATTGAACAGGGTGTATTTCTATTTATGGGCAATGTAGGTACGCCTACTGCTAAGGTAGCATTACCACTATTGGCTGAAAAAAATATCCCGGCTTTGGGGTTTTTTACCGGCTCCGGTATTTTGCGCCCTGATCAGCCGCTGATTGTTAATTACCGTGCCAGTTACCTTCAGGAAACCGCTGCTGTTATTAAGAAGGCCTTAGCTTCGGGTGTTAAGCCAACAGAGGTATGTGCCTATGTGCAGAATGATGCTTATGGTATGGCTGGCATTCGGGGGGTGTTGGCGTCGTTAGCTGATGAAGAGGGCGTTGAGCCTATAAAGGCTGCGCTGAATGATATTCTGCAGAAAACAGGTGAAAATCCTAAGCGTAACGGGCTTGGCCCGGTGGGTGTGTATGTGCGTAATACTTTTCGTGCCAGAGAAGGATATGACTCGCTGAAACAGTGGGAAAAAGCACAAAATACGGTGTGTAAGCTGGTAGTGACAGTCGGTAGTTATGCATCGGTGGGGCAGTTTATCGCTTATGCACAAAGTAAAGGCGAACCGTGGACTTATAGTGCTGTTTCTTTTACCGGTGCGGATAAATTGCTGGAGGTAATGCAGCGGTTCTCCATTACTGACCGGGTAATGATAAGTCAGGTTGTCCCTGCCTTAGATAGTAATGAACCTATTGTCAGTGAAGGTCGCAGGGCATTAGGCAGTGATTTTAACCTGATCTCTCTGGAAGGTTTTGTGGTGGGTAAATTGCTGCTGCATGGCTTGAAACAGCTTGAGGAGACGCAGCAGGCGATTACCCGTGAGAATTTTTTGAAAGTATATGCTGCACAAAAATTTGAGCTGGATGGGTTGGAAATGGACTTTAGTGAAGATAATCAGGGATCAGATTTTATTGCAATAACAAAACTGGATAAGGACAACTGGATAGTGATGAACGAGTCCACATGGCAAGGTTGGTATAAATGAGCACTATAATTAATGAAAAAAAAGGCCGGGGTGGATTTTTAAGTCGCCGGTCAGTAGCCCAACGGATTTATTTTCTGGTACTGGTGCCTTTGGTGCTGTTACTGCTGATCGGTGTTGGTTCAATATTTGCCCTTAATCAGAATGAACAGGCCTTGGTCGATGCACGTGACCGGATTACTGCGATGGATGCTGGTAATAAGTTGATTCGACGGACGCAGCGTGATTACCTGATCTTATTGCACGAGGTTTCTGAAGGTAGTATGACCTGGACTACCGGACTGAAAAGACTGGAAGCGGCGCGTAAGGCTTTTGTAGAAACAACGATTCCTCGTTATAAAGCTGCAAAAGGTGTGGGCATTGTTGACGAGTTACCTGACCCTGAATTTAGTGAGACATTGGCTGAAATGGATAAGTTGGTTGGGCTGATGCTTAATGGCCGGAAGTTGCTGGAGCAAGAAGATCGCAATGCACTGGAGTTGTACTTGCTGAATGATCTTGAGGCTGATACTGCACCCTCCAGAAATGCGATTCACAAACAGGTGCAAAGTGACCTGCAGCAGACCTATGATGAATTTGATCTGGCGACTAAAAATGCACGTAATTTCCTATTAGCTATTACGTTGGCAACAGGCCTTGGTATGTTGTTAGCTGCGTTGCTTGGCTTCATTATCTACCGTTCAATTTCCTTTCAGGTGGGTAAGCTGACAGGAACTATTCGTGATATTTCAGCAGGTGATTTGAATGCGCGGGTAGAGCTGGAAGGTAAGAATGAGCTGGTTGAGTTGGGTGATGCGTTTGATGGCATGGTTGAAGAGCGGATTACAACGCAGCGCCGGATCAATGAGGAGCACGAGCAACTGAATGACTCGGTATTTTCACTACTGGAAGCGGTGGCAGATTTAAGTGACAGGAATCTGACGGTACGGGCTGTGGTGACGGAAGATGCTACCGGGCCGTTGGCAGATGCGATCAATCAGTTGGCGGAGGACACGGGTGATACTTTATTACAGGTACGGGATGTTGCCGAGTTAGTTGAATCAACCTCAGCCGAGGTTAACCAACACGCACTGGCTGTTAATAAGCTGTCAGAGCTGGAACGTACTGAAGCTGAAGAAACCATGCAACAGGTGGCTTATATTCTTCAGGGTTTGAATTCCATTGCCGAATCTGCACAACAAGCTGACTCTGTTGCGAATATTACCTCAGCAACCACACGAAGTGCGCAAGAGTCAGTAGCACGTATGCTAAATAGTATTGCTGGTATCCGTGATAATGTGCAGGAAACCGGTAAACGTCTTAAGCGCCTGGGGGAACGTTCCCAGGAAATTTCCCGTATCGTGGATATTATCAACACCATTTCGGAGCGCACTACTGTGTTGGCATTGAATGCCAATATGCAGGCCACAGCAGCTGGTGAAGCGGGTCGTGGGTTCTCGGTGATCGCCGAAGAAATCCAGCATCTGTCCGAAAGCTCACGTGAATCAACAGAGCAAATCGGTGTACTGGTAAGGAATATCCAGCAGGAAGCTAATACAACGATGACCAATATGGATGAGACCATTTCTGAGGTGGTCGGTGGTTCGACGTTGGCCGAACAGGCAGCGGAACAAATGGATGCAACGCTGGAAGCAACGACCCGTTTGGTAAAATCAGTAGGGAAAATTGCCACAGATTCAGCGGATCAGGCAGCCATCAGTCACGAGTTGCAAGGACGTGCGGAACGCATCGTTGAAGCGACTCAGACAACAGGTAAGGAGCTGTTATCTTTGACGGGTCTGACTCGTAATATGGCCAGTTACGGACAACGGTTGGCGCAGGCGGTTAAAGTATTCAAGCTGGAACGCTGATGAGTTATCCGAATAGCGGTGTCTGGATAGGTCTTCCTGATGAGCCTGAAAGTGGATTTCAGGGTGGGAGAATAAAATGAACGTATCTGTGGAAGAACGTCTTGCTTTTGCAGAAGAACTGGAAGAAGTCGCGCTGCAATTATCGATGCAGGATACTTCACTGACGCTAGCGCAGCGTGTTCAGCAGGTAAGCGAGGAATATGAACGCCTGGCCATGACTGCTGAGATGTTTGCGCTGCCGGATGTCAGTGCTTTGGTGGGCTGGGTCGGAAGTAGCTTGCAGACTGAAGCAGCAGAAGCATTGTTGGACAGTGGTCAGTATTTCAGTTGGTTGGAAATGACGGCGCTGACTTTTCGTGAACCAGAGGAAATCAGTCATTTACCGATGTTAATCGGTGAGCTAAGTGATCCGTTGTGGCCGGAGCCATTATCACCGGAAAGCTTGCAGTCTTTTTTGTTAAGCCTGCGACTGGAAGCAGAGGAAACGAGTCATGAGGGTCATGAGGACTCGGGCGGTACTACTGCTGAATCATCAGACAGAGATCCACTCAGTTTTGATGATGACCTGCATCCTGAGCTATTAGATGCTTACATGCAGGAAACGCCGGGACATGTGAGTGAAGCGGCCCGCCTGATTCGTTTGATTGCGGAAGGTAAAAATACCCCGGATGAGCGCAAACAGGCGGCTCGTCTTGCTCATACCCTGAAAGGCTCCAGTAGTGTAGTAGGTGTGGAGCCTATTGTGCGCTTTACTCATCGTTTGGAAGATTTGCTGGATTTCCCGTTGAACGATATGTCCGGCCAATTGAGTGAGACACTGGGTGCTTCGGCTGACTGTCTGGAAACGATGTTCGATCATTTGCAGACCCATGCAGGCTTGCCGGAAGAGTATGAGTTTTTAACACAAGCTCTGGGTGAGTGGATTGATCAGCTGGGTGATGAAAGTGCTGGTGATGACCTGCAGCTACCGGATTTAAAGCAACTGACAGAGTTACCTGATTTTCTGCGTGAAGATCTTGCTGAAGCAGCAGAAGTAAAGGATGCCAAGGTCGGGGATGATGCTGCGATCGGGCAAAAGCTGTCTCAGCTGTCTCCACGCTCGTCAGCCACCAGTGCACATGTTAAGGATGATCTTATTCAGTCCATGTTGCATCTGACGGGTGAGCTGATTACTTCATCTAATCAAACAGCCGGTATTTTGCAGCAAGCCCGTGATGTGAGTGCTCAGCTCTATCAGCAAGATGAACAGATACGCCTGCGGTTGGATGAGCTGGACGGGTTCATTGATCAGCAAAAGCATGCCACCTCACCAGCGGAAATGTCGTCGATACAGAGTAAGCCCGGCGCGAATGGAATGGTGAGTCAGAGTGCAGCTGTCACTGATGAGTTAGAAATTGAATCCTATAGTGACTTGTACAGTACCACCAGTTTATTGACAGAATCGGCGGCTGATAGCCGGGAGCTGGCTCAGGAATTACAGGCGAGTATTCGTAAACTGACGGATGAATTGTACCAGCAACAGCGGGTGCAAAGGCAGTTGAGTAGCGCGGTGTTAGGGCTACGCCTTACGCCGGTCAATACCTTGGTGTCGCGTTTGGAACGCATTGTCCGTGAGACTTGCCGTAAGACAGGTAAACAGGTCGAATTAGATATACAAGGGCAGGATTTGCAGGTTGATACGGATATTCTGCAGGGATTAACTGACCCTCTATTGCATTTATTACGTAATGCGATAGATCACGGTATCGAAACACCAGAAAACCGTTTAGCAGCTGAAAAGGCAGAGGCCGGTAGTATTCGGTTAACATTTTCTCAGGCAGGCAATCATGTCACTTTGGTGCTTGAAGATGATGGTGCGGGCATGGATGTGAAGCGTATTCGTGAGCGGGCTATTGAACGGGGACTGGTGACCGCTGATAAGGAAATGACTGATCAGGCTATATTGCGCTTGGTGTTGTTACCGGGTTTTAGCACCCGTGATGAGGTCAGTGAAATTTCCGGACGCGGTGTGGGTCTGGATGTGGTGAAGTCGGCGGTTGACCAGTTGCGGGGTACTTTGCGGTTTGAGAGTACTTTGGGGCAGGGAACTCGTATGACTATTACTATGCCGCAAACATTGATTGCTACGCATGCACTGGTAGTTAAGTCTGCCGGGCGCTTACTGGCTATTCCGGCTGATAATATCGAGCAGTTACTCTATGTTGCAGCAGATGAGAGCATTGTTGACGAGAATGGTTGGCGTATAGAAACTGATCGCCACCAAATGCCGGTCATGAAACTCTCTGATATTTTAAACTGGAGCAGTGCGCCGCCCGTGACTGATCAATCGCAGACGCTGCTGATTGTTAATAGTGAACAAAAATCTTATGCGTTTTATGTAGAAGAAATTTTGCCATCACGCGATATTGTTATTAATAGTCTGGCTCCGTGGCTGAGTCATATCCATAGTGTACAGGGAGCCTCCGTGCTGGCTGATGGCGGGGTAGCTCCGGTTCTGGATATGCTGCGCCTGATGTACGAGCTGGAAAATGGTTCGCTGCAGCTTTTTGCTGGTGAACAAGCCGATGTGCCAGCGGCAAGTTGGCTGAAAAAAGTGGTTTTAGTGGTTGATGATTCACTCAGTAATCGTAAATCAATGCGATTAATGCTGGAGGGTATGGGCTATTTGGTGCATACCGCCGTTGATGGGATGGATGCGCTAAAGCTGATGAATGACATTAATGTAGATTTGGTGCTGACTGATTTAGAGATGCCAAGAATGAATGGATTAGAGTTTACGCAGGCTATTCGGATCTGGCCGGAAAAAGAACATATCCCTGTGGTGATGGTGACCTCGCGTAGCACCCGTAAACACCGGGAGCTGGCTGCTCAGGCTGGTGTTGATGGTTACCTTACTAAGCCGGTGCAGGAAGTATTATTAGGGCAGGAAGCTCATAAATGGTTGGACACACAAATGAAAACAATGGGAGGTATTCATGACTAATCCTGAAGCGATAGGTATATGCCTACATCAGTTAGTGGCGCGTGAAGCCGCTGTCATCAAGCGGGTTATCGCTTTTAGCAGCTCACAGGGCAGAAACTATTATGCAACCGATTTGCTGACTGCACAGATCGTTATTGTCAGTGATGATGAGCCGGTGGATTTTTCGCAGATGAATCCTCAGGGCAGCATGATTGTGCGTATTGCCGGGCAGGGTAGCACTGAGCCGTATGACGTGTTGATGATGCGCCCTCTATTAGTTACCCGTGTCATGCGTACC
>CALHAO010000010.1 GCA_937931765.1 uncultured Thiotrichaceae bacterium | reverse complement strand
CTGTCTGAGGCAGTGTTGGCTGAACAGCGTGCCACACTGCTGGAATCCATTGAAGCTGAGCGTAATCCGCAATTATTGGCCATTATGCAGGTGGCTGAGCAGCACTCTGTCGATTGTCTGGTGGATGATGATTTTGTGTCGTTGGGTTATGGCAATACGGCGGAAGTGTGGGAAGTGCAGCGGTTACCCGATCCGGATCAAGTGGATTGGTCACGTTATAAAACCGTGCCAATGGCGTTGGTGACGGGAACGAATGGCAAGTCCACCAGCGTGCGGCTGACCTCGCATATCATGCAGCATGCCGGTTTGCGTTGTGGCGTGACTTCGACTGACTTTATTCGTGTCGGCGATACCATTATTGATAAAGGTGATTATTCCGGGCCGGGTGGCGCGCGGATGTTATTGCGTCATCCGGAGACTGAGGTGGCGGTGTTGGAAGTGGCGCGTGGTGGTTTATTGCGCCGTGGTTTGCCAATTCCGGAGGTGGATGTTGCACTAGTGACTAATGTCGCTTCAGATCATCTGGGGCAATATGGCATTAATACCGTGGCGGCGCTGACGGCGGTGAAGATGATGGTGGCTAAGGCGGTCGCTGAAGACGGAACGTTGGTGTTGAATGCTGATGATGTGAATTTGGTGGCGTTTGTTGAGCAGTTTTCCGAGAAGGAAAAGAATTATCTGGCGGCTGTCTGTCTGAGTGATGGTGTTGAGACACAACCGGCTGCGCTTCCTGCGCGGATCGTATGGTTTTCACTGGACGAATCTAATCCGGTGGTTGCCGCTGCCAGAGCTAATGGGCAGGCGGTTTGTTTTGTGCGGGATAAACAGATTATCTATGTAACGGCTGGTGATGGAGTGGAAAGTCAGATTGTTGCGGTGAATGATATTCCAATGACTCTGCAAGGTGCGGCGGTACACAATATTCAGAATGCGCTGGGTGCGGTGGCGTTGAGTTTTGCATTGGGTGTTGATGAGCAGGCTATTAAGTCAGCGTTGGTTAGCTTTAACAGTGATGCGGCAGACAACCCCGGACGTGGGAATTTATTTAATTATCAGGGGGCGCAGGTCATGTTGGATTTTGCGCACAATGTTCATAGTATGGATGCGATGGCGGCGACGCTGAAGAATATGCTTGCTGATCGCAAGGTATTGTTATTGTGTCAACCTGGTGACCGTAGTGATGAAGATGTCCGGATGTTGACCTTATCAGCGATGGCGATGAAACCTGACGTTGTTTGGGTGTGTGAATTGCCGGATTATTTACGGGGTCGAGAGTTGGGTAGTGTGCCTGCGGTGATTACGGCGGCTGTTCGGGAAACTGGGTTGGATGAGGCTGCGATTCGTCAGGCGGGTAGTCCTTTGTCGGGGTTTGAGGCGATTCTTGAGCAGTTGCAGGCTGATGATTTGGTGTTTGTTATGGCCTTGAGTCAGCGGGATGAAATGGTTGGGTTGTTGCGTGGTTAATCGGTAATAAGGGTTTTTTTGGTTAAAAATGCCTGTTTGGTGTAGTCTGAAAATGAAATCGGCTAGACGGAAATTTAAATGGACAATAATCCAAGAGAAGATGAACGTAATATAACTCGTCGCAGAGCTTCGAGAGTGCACCAGGGGACAGGTCACTGGCATGTAGAAAAAAAATCCAGCGTCATAATTTGTAGAAATTGTCAGGCTAAGATTCCAAAATGGAAGAACCCGCAGTTTTGTCCGGATTGCAGAGCAGGGAAGTCACTTTCAACCGATAAGTAAAACAATGACAAGTCTAACAATTCTACGCAATGCCAACGTATACGCACCGCAACCACTAGGCCTGAAAACCATCCTAACTGGCGGCGGAAAAATACTAGCAATCACAGACGAAGCTCTGGATTTACCGGCCTCAATAGTAGCCGATGACTTAGATCTGGAAGGCCGAATCCTAACCCCAGGCTTCATCGACGCCCACGCCCACATTACCGGAGGCGGGGGTGAAGCAGGTTTCGCCACACAAGTCCCCCCCGTACCGCTAAGTCAATTCACCGCATTCGGCGTAACCACAGTAGTCGGCTTATTAGGCACAGACGACACCACCCGCAGCACCGGAAATTTACTCGCAAGAGTCTACGGCCTGCGCGAAGAAGGCATGAGCGCCTACTGCTGGACAGGCGGCTATCACTATCCCCTAACCACACTAATGAATAGCGCCCGCGAAGATATTGTCTATTTGGAGCCGGTGATTGGTGTCGGTGAATTTGCGATCAGTGACCACCGTTCTTCACAGCCACAATTTGAGGAAGTAATCCGCATTGCTAGTGATGCACATGTTGCCGGATTGATGACCGGAAAAGCAGGCATTGTGCATTTCCATTTGGGTGATGGTTCGCGCAAATTAGCCCTGATTAAACGTGCACTGGCGGAAACTGAATTACCAGCGCGGGTATTTAACCCCACCCACGTCAATCGCAATAAACCCTTGTTTGATGAAGCTTGTGAAATGTTGTCGCAGGGTATTTATATCGACATCACTGCCTTTCCGGATGATGCTTTGGAAGAGGGCTGGAGTGCAGCTGAGGCTTTGTTGCTGGCTAAAGAAAGAGGCTGTGCTCCGGAGCAAATCACTATCAGTTCCGATGGCGGTGGTTGCATGCCTGTGTTCGATGACACCGGAGCCGTTATGTCGATGGGGTTCGGGCGTTCTGAAACTTTGTTGGCCACCTTAAAAACTGTGATTGCGCAGGGCATGGCGCTGGAGGATGTGTTACCCTCGCTCACCGCTAATCCCGCCCGTTTGTTACGCCTTCCTGCTAAGGGGCATGTGGTGACGGGGGCTGATGCTGATTTACTGGTGCTGGATGCTGATTACTCAATTAATGACGTCATGGCGCTGGGACGTTGGCATATCAGGGATAAAACATTGATTATGAAAGGCACTTTCGAGTAGGGGTTTCTATGTGTCCAGCTAGAGTTGAGGCCAGGGATAAGTCAGGACGTGGTTTTGTCATCCCGATCGGGGGGGCAGAAGAGCGCGTTGAAGATCCGGTGATTCTGCAACGGTTTGTGGATTTGTGTGGCGGCAGTGATGCGCGGATTGTCATTATACCGACGGCTTCGCAGCTGGATGAAACCGGCCCGAATTACGAGCAGGTGTTTCATGATTTGGGGGCGGGGAATGCGGTTTCTCTGCCAATTAATACCCGTGATGAAGCGCGTCAGGATGATCACCTCAAAACATTGTTACAGGCCAATGGCATTTTTATTACCGGTGGTAATCAGTTGCGCCTGTCGACTATTCT
>CALHAO010000009.1 GCA_937931765.1 uncultured Thiotrichaceae bacterium | reverse complement strand
GCCGCGTCACCCATGCGCATATTGCGATCCATCGCCATTTTGCGTAATGCCTGATAAGCAGCTTCTTCAGTGAGTTGGCGGTGTTGCATAAGCAGGCCCTTGGCTTTATCGACGTCTTTGCGGTCTTCCAGGCGTTGTTTGTAGCTTTCCAATTCTGAGCGTAGCCGGTGCGAGGCGTTAAAACGGGTGGTTGCCACTTCTATCAGGGCTTTAATGCGATTGTCAGGCGGGGTATTGACTACATAAGCACTCACTCCGGCGTCGATGATGGCCTGCGTGGTGTCATAATTGCTGTAATCTGCAAAAAAAACGATAGGCTTAGGCATTTCACGGTCAATCTCGCGCATAGCTTCCAAAGTGGTTTTATCAGGAGTTGCCATGGCGATAATAATGATAGCAGGTGCATGTTGTCTGACCTGTTCCGGCATGTCAGAACTATCCTCAACACAAACCACTTTAGGGTAACCGGCTTGTAACAGATGCTGTTTTATAGCTTCCGAACGTTCAGTGTTACTACTGAATAATAGTATTTTCATGGTGAATGATTCCGGGTTGGCAAGGAAATGACAGGTAGTAGGAATGCACTATTTGAGTGATAGTCGGCTCAAACCGTCAAATACCGCTGCACCAAGCTATCATCCAATGTGTCCATCGCACCCTCCGCCACCTGCCGTCCCCGATCCAGAATACAGAACCGGTCACCCACCCGTCGTGCAAAGGGTAATTTCTGTTCCACCAGCAATACCGTGAGGCCGATTTCCTTATTCAGCCGCTGAATAATATCGCCGATCTCCATAATAATATTTGGCTGAATGCCCTCAGTTGGTTCATCCAGAATCAATAACTTCGGGTCAAGCACCAATGCCCGGCCAATTGCCAGTTGCTGTTGCTGACCACCGGAAAGGTCACCGCCACGCCGATCCAGCATTTCCTTCAGCACCGGAAATAATTCAAAGATAAAAGAGGGGATAGTACGTATTTTGTCACGGCGGGCGGGCAGGCCGATCAACAGGTTTTCTTCCACGGTCAGCAGTGAAAAAATCTGCCGTCCCTGTGGCACATAACCAATACCAAGATTAGCCCGCCGCTCCACATCGTATTTGAGCAGGTTGTCATTCTGGTATTGAATCACACCATCCTTGACCGGTAACAGCCCAATAATACATTGCAGCAAGGTGGTTTTACCGACACCGTTCCTGCCCATTAACACCGTACATTCACCCTCGGGAACCTGCATATTCAGATCCCATAGCGTATGACTTTCACCGTAATATTGGTTTATTTTTTCTACAGTTAACATTTTATTTTATTCTCCCAGATAGACTTCGACGACTTTGGGGTTATTCTGCACATCGTCCATACTGCCTTCCGCTAGTACGCTGCCTTGATGCAGCACGGTGACCCGTCGGGCGATTGAGCGCACAAAATCCATATCGTGCTCAACTACAACCACTGAATGCTTGCCTGCCAATGAGGTCAGCAATTCAGCGGTACGATCCATTTCCTGATGCGTCATGCCAGCTACCGGCTCATCCACCAGCAATAAATGCGGTTTCTGCACCAGTAACATGCCAATCTCCAGCCACTGTTTCTGGCCATGTGATAACGCACCGGATGTTTTGCCATAGTGTTCAACCAGTCCAATGGTGTGCAGGGTTTCATCAATCAGATCCTGCTGTTCACCACTGAGTTTGGCGGTCAGGCTATACCAGACCTGTTTATTACCGTGCATGGCTAATTCGAGATTTTCCGCCACGGTATGTGTTTCAAAAACGGTGGGTTTCTGAAACTTACGCCCGATCCCGGCAGTGGCAATTTCCGGCTCACTCAGGCGTAATAAATCAATATCACTACCAAAATAAGCGCGGCCACTGTCGGGCTGGGTTTTACCGGTGATGATGTCCATCATCGTGGTTTTCCCCGCACCGTTAGGGCCGATAATGCAGCGCAATTCACCGGCATCAATCGCCAGATTCAGGTTATTAATCGCCTTAAAACCATCAAAACTGACGTTGACGTCTTCCAGATACAAAATCGGGCCGGTAGTAACGTTTAATTCGAGTTTTTGTTTCGGGGTGACGATTGACCAGGTCTGGTCGCGGCGCATGGTGGTGCGCACATTTTCTAACACGCTCATGCTGCACCTCCTTCAGTCACCGGAGCAGGGTTGCCATCGGCGGGATCAGTCGGTTGCTTGCGTTTGAAGTGCCTGAATAAACCGGCAATACCCTGCGGCAGGTATAAAGTCACCAGCACAAATAATGCCCCCAGCATAAACAGCCAGGAATCCGGCATCAGTCCGGTGAATACTGTCTTACCGTAATTCACCAGAATCGCACCCAGTATCGCGCCGTATAAAGTGGCACGGCCACCAATCGCTACCCAGATCACCAATTCAATGGAATTTATCGGTGAGAATTCACCCGGATTAATAATGCCTACTTGCGGCACATACAAAGCACCGGCAATGCCCGCCAGCACAGCGGAGAAGGTGAAGATCCACACTTTGTAATGCTCAACCCGATAACCGACAAAACGGGTACGGCTTTCCGCATCACGAATCGCCACGGTAATCCGTCCCAGTTTTGAATTCACAATATAACGACAGGCAATATAACCTGCTGCCAGCGCCACGGCGGAGGCAACAAACAAACCAATGCGTGTGGCATCCGCCTGTAAACTAAAGCCTAATATATCTTTGAAATCCGTCAGGCCATTGTTACCGCCAAAACCCATTTCATTGCGGAAGAAGGCCAGTAATAAGGCATAAGTCAGCGCCTGCGTCATAATCGACAGATAAACACCAGTGACCCGCGAGCGAAACGCCAGCCAGCCAAAGATAAAAGCCAGTAAACCGGGCACCAGCATCACCATCAGCATGGCAAACCAGAACATATCAAAGCCGTACCAGAACCACGGTAGCTCCGTCCAGTTCAGGAACACCATGAAATCCGGCAGTTCTGCATTACCATATACACCCCGGTCACCAATCTGGCGCATCAGGTACATACCCATCGCATAACCACCCAGCGCAAAGAAAGCACCATGCCCCAGACTCAGAATACCGAGGTAACCCCAGACCAGATCCACCGCCACCGCGAGCAGGGCATAGGTCAGGTATTTGCCCAGCAGAGTGACCATATAAGTGGGGATATGCCAGGGGTGACCCGCTGGTAGCGTTTGATTCAGCACCGGCACCGCAATGGTGACAATGAGTAAGACCAGCAGCATGGTTTTTCCGCCACGGTCGCCTTTTAAAATATCTGCAATCGTCATGGTTTAATCTCCGGCTGCTCGTCCCTTTTGTGGGAATAACCCACGAGGACGTTTTTGGATGAACAGAATAATGAATACCAACACCAGAATTTTGGCC
>CALHAO010000008.1 GCA_937931765.1 uncultured Thiotrichaceae bacterium | reverse complement strand
GCAGCGATCATTCTCGAGAACTGGATGCAGGAACAATCCCATGGACAACAATTATAACCTTGAAGACCTGATCACTAAGCTGATCGATGAACTGAACGCCTATCTTCAACAAGAAGGTATCAGCAACCCACTGATGGTAGGCATTCACCGCTCCGGTGTCTGGTTGGCACGTGAGTTACACAAACGTATGGGCATCGAGGAAGAGCTGGGCGAATTAAATGTCAGTTTTTACCGGGATGACTTTAATCGTAGCGGCCTGCCGGTACAGACTGAAGCCTCGAAATTACCGCTAAGCCTGGAAGACCGGCATATTATTTTAGTCGACGATGTTATCCATTCCGGACGTACCGTGCGCGCCGCCATGAATGAATTATTTGACTATGGCCGCCCAGCCAGTATTACGCTCACCGTGCTGGTTTCCCGTAAACAACGCGAGCTGCCGATTGAGCCGCAGGTTTATGCACTGCAGGAAGAACCCGGCAAAGCTTTCAATTACAGCATCTCCGGCCCTGATCCGTTGCAGATGGAGTTGGTAAAGAAAGATTAAATTTGGTATCAAAAGCTCAACCCTTTAATCAAATTTTTGGCACCACTCATTCAGAATGAACAACAAACTGGAATAAAGTAACTACCCTTTTCCTTAACATAAAAGATAACTTATAAAGGAAGAGGGCATGGTTTCACTTCAACTGGCAGGACAAAAAGACAACAAATTAAATAATTTTTATCGCCAAAACCCCATACCCTCTCCATCAGCTCACAATGCTTCATTATTTGATGTCTCAGGGCTAGATTCTGCTCCATTGCCCACCACGCAATTGATCCCCGGAATTTTAAAAGGCCTTGATGAGACACAGCAACAAGACCAGCAAATATTACCTGAACCAAAAACTAAGCAACGGTTACCCGGCAGCACCGCTTTGACACCTGATGCTACCTCCACCTTAATGCTAGCTGCCAACAATGAAGCTTCGGATATTAAAGCACTACAAGCAATAAAGAAGCTTAGAATACCAGAAGTGCCTAAGGATATACCCAACAATCTCTTGAACACAGCAAGGGCATATATTCAAAAGGGCGGAAAAATTGATAACATTCACAACCCTTTACTCCAACATCTCGGAGCTAAGCCTGAATACAGAAATTTGGCTATCCCAACGTATTTTAATAAACCACTACACACCGATAATATTGACCCTAAACTAACAGTCAAAGACCCGGTCAGAGACTATATACGTATTACTAAGAATAATGTCACGCTCAACAATATTACGTTTGATGACAGCATTCAGTTTTCTAGTTTTGCCAAGGCATTTGACAAAACAATTGCTGGCTTGAATAAACATCTAATTGCAGAAAGCCTGAAAGCAAATATACAAAAAACAGGCAGCAATGAACAAAAACAATTTTTCAATCACCTGCAAGGGCGCTCTGACGAAAAATCATCATCCCAAATTTTCAATGGCATGCTAACTGAGCGTCTTACTACAAAGGTAGTCGGTAAAAGACTGCTGACACCATTCTCCCACGTTGCTCACCGGGATTTTGCCCAACCTGCACCCAGAGATTTAAACTTGTTAAAACAGGGTGCTGGCGTTATCGTTCAAAATAGTCAATTCGGAGGAGCCATACAGTCCGGACTAACAATGCTAAATCCTAGAATTACTTCTGTAGGCAAATTACAAGGCATTTTCGCTTCTGATGGGGCTTTCAAAAGTATCAATATTTCAGGCGACAAAAGCATAGTGAAAACTAACGGTAAGCACCAAATACACTTTTCAGGCCTACTGGGTGATGTTAAGGCCAGCGGAACGCCCGATGAAAACACCAGCATCCTCAACATACGGAATACAAAGCTCTGGCCAATGCGCTTAGGAGGCGATGCCAATATATTTGTGGTTGGTTTTAGTAAAGGCTCAGCTTATCAGTATGGCAAAAATCATGCTGGCACTAACGTAACTGACCTCCGAACTGACTTTCATCAAAAAAAAGATGGGCAAAATAAAAGCTATACTTTTTATACTAATTTCAATATGGAACGGTTCCACGAAATCTTGGCAGATAAAACCGTGAACAAGGAGCAGCTAAAACGAACTAATCAGAAACTGAATGATGGTAAGCGCCCAAACTTCGCACAGGATATACAAACCATTAATCTAACTGCTCATTTAGTTCGTGAATCAGTGCAGCAACTGGTAAATGAGAAAAAGGCTACTCAGGTTTTTCCTAAAGGAGAACACTAGTGTTGAAGATCATCTATTGCACTTCCCCTCTGACGCTGGCTCTATTTCTTAACCTCTCTGGCTGTGCTTATGCAACACCACCCTTGCCCGAGATGGTCACCATTCCAGCAGGGCAGTTTGTGATGGGTTGCTCCGAGATAGAAGAACTCCCGGGAACAACTGACACCATATGTGATGTTTCTACCCGCTATAAAGCACAGAAATTCAGCTTTTCTGAGTTCCGGATGGGTAAATACGAAATCACGGTAAAGGAGTATCAAGCTTGTGTAAATGCCCAAGCCTGCACCCCACCGCTTTGGCAACAAAAAGACAAAAACGAAGATCTTCGGGAGCTTTGGCAACGTACCTTTTCACCACTGGCAGCGGCCGGTGTATTAGATTCACCCAATCACCCCGTTGTTGGTGTGCGCTGGATAGATGCCCGTGACTACACCCGCTGGTTACGGAAAGTGACCGGGCAATATTATCGTTTGCCTACTGAAGCCGAATGGGAATATGCGGCTCGCGGGGGTGGCGGGCAGCGATCACCTTATGTTAATGACCTAAAGTTCCCCATAACCTTACCGCTGGCCAATTGCCGGAATCAAAGCTGTAAAGATAGCTTTGAATACACCTCCCCGGTCGGCAGTTTCCCAGCTAATGGTTACGGCCTGTATGATATGCAAGGCAATGTAAAAGAATGGTGCCGGGAAGCTAAAGCTGCAGATCAGCCTGATGATTTCATTTCAGAGCGTAGTCATAACCCTGTTGGCATTTACCATGAAACAGGTGCGCATTGGGTAAAAGGCGGAAGTTGGGAGGATTTGTCTGACGGCATTTATGCACCTGATCGAAGCTATGATGGTGATAGTGGAAACAATCGTTATTACCTTAACAGTGTTGGCTTTCGGGTAGTCATCAGCTTTCCAACTGAGGGCGACTAAAGCAATTCATACAGCGGCTACCCTATCTGCGTAGAAAACAGGTTTTGCATAAGTCGCATTTACTGGTTTATCCCGCTGGCACAACCTTGTAACATGCATGCAATACCAGCCATGCAAAACAAAATTCATGCACCCTCACTTCAAGCCGGGGCCGCTCCCCCTCAGTATGCAACTTACCCCTGAAGGTAAGTTGAAGCACTTCCTAAGCACAGAAGGACTTCCGCATCAGTTACTCCATGACATCATGGATCGTGCTGAACAGTTCGTGACCTTACCCGCAAAACAACAGAAAAAAGCGCCGCTTTTACGCGGTAAAACGGTAATGAATCTGTTTTTTGAAAACTCTACCCGCACCAGAGTGACCTTTGAAATCGCAGCACAACGACTGGGAGCAGATGTCACCAACCTCGACATTCGAACCTCATCCGCCACCAAAGGCGAAACCCTGCTCGACACTGTGCGCAATCTGGAAGCCATGAACGCAGATATGTTTGTCGTGCGCCATGAGCACGCCGGAACAGCACAATTCATTGCGCGTTATTGCGCACCGCATATCAGCGTGTTAAATGCTGGTGATGGCCGTCATGCTCATCCGACACAGGCGATGTTGGATATGTTCACCATCCGCCAGAACAAAGGCGATTTTGCGCCGCTGAAAGTAGCCATTGTCGGCGACATCCTCCACTCACGGGTCGCCCGCTCACAAATTCATGCGCTGACCTCGCTCGGAACCGGTGAAGTGCGGGTCATTGCACCGAAAACACTGGTTCCGGCCGGATTGGATAAAATGGGCGTCAATATATTCAACAATCTGGATGAAGGTTTGCAGGATCTGGATGTAGTTATCGGCCTGCGTCAACAACGTGAACGTATGGACAGTGCTTTGTTGCCGTCTGAGCAAGAGTTTTTCAAGCTGTATGGCCTAACTGAAAAACGCCTGGAAGCTACCAAAGCAGATGCTATCGTCATGCATCCTGGCCCGATTAATCGCGGTGTGGAAATTGATTCACGAGTAGCCGATGGCCCGCGTTCGGTTATTATGGAGCAGGTCACCAATGGTATTGCCGTGCGTATGGC
>CALHAO010000007.1 GCA_937931765.1 uncultured Thiotrichaceae bacterium | reverse complement strand
GAGCAGATAAAAGTACAGGGAAAGGATCGGCTGGATAAAGGTATCTGGATCGTGATTTTTCCGGAAGGTACACGGGTTATGCCGGGTGCTAAAAAACGTTATAAAATGGGTGGTGGCATTTTAGCGGCTCATGCAGGTTATCCGGTAGTGCCGGTGGCGCATAATGGTGGTGATAGTTGGCCGCGACATTCTTATATTAAAAAGCCGGGTACGATCACCATGAGTATCGGTGAACCTGTACCTACGGAAGGCCGGACGTCTGAAGAAATTATGCAGCAGGTTGAAGACTGGATTGAAGCTGAGAGATTGAAGTTGGTTTTTTGAAGTACCCTTCGACTCCGCTCAGGGCACGAGGAAGGGTACTGTTTTATGACACCAAGAGTTACAAAAACGAGAAGTTAATACCCGCCGAGTAAACATCCACATCGGTATCCAATGTATTGAGATCACCAGTTTCATAGTGATCATTACCAAAGTCAACCAGCACATCATTGTCGCCCACACCATAGTAGCGATCCCAGCCAGCGCGGATTGAAATATTATGGTTCAGTTCGTACTCCATACCCGCACCAATCATTGGACTGATACCTGTGTCATCAGTACGGCCATGCGGAATGAGTGGGTTATCGCTTACTGAATTAACCTCACTCTTCCAGGCGAATGCACCAGCCTTGCCGTAAGCCAGTAATGGTGAGGATTTGCCCAAACGATGGCGGGCAATTCCAGCCACGGTTATACCTGTGGTTTCCTGAGTAATCGTTGCAGGATCAGTGTAATGGTAGCCTGCTGTATCACCCAGATCAGCGTAACCCACTTCTACCGCCCAGGTTTCATTGAGTTGAGCACCACCATAAATATGGCCTGCGCTGTTTCCATCGCCGACACTGCAGCTTTCGTAGTTTTTAGCCGCATCGACACAAATGTTGCCATTGTCGAAGCCGCTTTGGTCGTTATCGATATTTGCCTGTCCGATAGAACCACCGAGGTAAAAAGGAGCCGGGCCACCGGCAAATGCTGTAGAGCTTAGCAGGCACGCTAAAACGGCTGCTGTTAAGTTGTACTTTTTCATACCCTATCCTTATTAAGACAAAAAATGCTTAATGAATAAGATAGATGGATTCAGTATGTCTGCGCTTTTTGACTCTGGATTAGTGGGGGTAACTGATTGATAAGCGTAAATCCGGGCTGCATTGGATAGATTTCAGAGGGCATTTGATAGTAGTTAGGGGCTGATGCGATGACCAACCCCTGGTTTTCACGTTATCAGATTACTTTACCGTAGCAGTAATCTCCAGCGTGACTGACTCGTTGGCGGGCAAAGTGCCGACTGCCCAGATGCCTGTGCCAGGGTCATAGTTACCGTATTGAGTGTTACTGCTAACATACTCCAGCCCATCTGGTAGCTGATCTGTGATCAGGATACCGGAGCCAAGATCCGGGCCTTTATTGGTGGCAGTCAGGGTGTAAGTTACGGTTTCGCCACGCTTCACACTGGACTTATCAACATCTTTAGTCAGCTCAATATCCACTTCCAATGCCCGGTAACCAAAGTCCTGCTCGGTATTGTTTTCAACGCCAATAAGCTGGTCTAGGTTATCCTTGATGAGGCTCAGTGCGTGGGTTGAAGTGTGATCCAGAGTACCATCATTGTCGTAAGTTTGTTCTAAGCCCGGTGGTAGTGTGCTGGTATCAACCCGTACCTGATAGGTTCGGTTAGTCAAATTTTCAAACAAATACTTGCCATCAGTGTCCGTTTGCACTGTATAGGGGATCGCTCCCGGTATTGTCGACTCGACAATGCCACCTGTAGCCGGATCGATATAAATCGGCTCACCCAATGCATCAAGTAATTGCAGAGTGACATTAGCAATGGGTAGTTCACCATTATCCTGCACACCATCCTGATTTTCATCCAGCCAGACATAGTCACCTAAAGAACCGGAGACCATGGTCACGCTGACGTCATTGGAGATGATTTGTAGTGACATTTCGTTCACTCGTCCACCAAAGGTATTGGTGTAAATGTCGCCTGTTGAAGCAGTGGTGACGCGCCCGAGAGCATCAAGGTCAGGCGTGCCACCTTTATTACCTTGTGGTAAGAGAAAAACCAGAACCCGTTCACTGCCATCGGCTGCAGGTAATGCGGGTGTGCTGAAACGGATAGCAGTAATGTCGCTATTATCCAGGGTGTCGCAGACTAAAGGCAGCGGGTCTAGTTGTGTACAGGCTGCCCATATCACTTCACCCGTGCCTGATGACCCACCGCCTGAATACTGGTTGCCATTATTCTGATAGGCGTCATAACACAAAGAACCTTCGGCAGGTGTAGCGCCGCTGGGTTGGTTATCCTCATGACACGGGTCATATGGAATATCGGCTGATGGATGGGTGGTAGCGTAAATCGTTTCCCCATTGTTCGCCCGAATTTTTGTCAGCTCATAAGTACCGGAAAAACGTGAGTTAGGCAGGCGTGTACTGGCTAATCCACTGGAGTTTTGATCTATGCCGTCATCGTTATAAGGTAAAATATCAATGAATTCGCCACCACTGTAGGTTTCACCACCCAGGTTTTGATAATTGAGCCGGAAGTAAAATTGCTTATCTACTGGGTAAACAGGTTTGTCGACTTGCTTAGCCACAGAAATACCTGACTTTGGCAGAATAGTTAGTTGATAGGATGCTTGTTGCAGATCAGAAGTCCCATCAGGGCTTGTATTGAGCGGGCCGTCTCCGTCCGGGTCTGGCCCGCCTCTTTCATCGACACCAATGGGTGATTCTAATGTTGCTTTATTGATAAATGTGCCGCTCGTGAGGCCTGCTCCGATAGCAATAGAATAACGAATCAATGGCAGTTGTTCGCCGGTATCGACACTGTCGAAATCCCACAGTAATGAGCGTACATCACTATTAGCTGCTGAAGTAAGCATAATGTCGGTGTTGGTTGCCTGATACTCATCATAAGTGAGCCAGCTTGCACCACCATCTGTTGAGAAGCGCTCTGAACCCAGTAGGTAATCTGTGCCAGCAGGGAGTGGATCTGAAATGCTGGCAGTAGTCAGTGTGGGTGCCCAACCACCCGCGACTTTCGGCTCAATAATAAAATCAACAATGTCACCACCGCGCACTACCTTTATACCGCGTGGTTCCGTGTGCTTTTGAATTGACATAGAGGAAGGTACCAGGATGACCCGGTCTGCATAGTAAAATTCGTAACCAAAACTGGCTTTGTTCGGGTCGATGGAGATTCCATATGAGGAGCCAGAATTATCTACCCAGTTATCCCAGTTACCATCACCTGAATGGGTACGGCTGGTGCTGAGATTGGTCAGATAGGTATTGCCATCAGGATTCGCGTAACCGGTAGCATCAAGTTTTATTTTGAGTAAATGATTGGATGCGAAGCCCAGGTAGTTATTGCTGGGGTCATTGGCATCAACATAAGCTTTATCAATCGTGGTTTCCATGCGGATTTTAGACACCCCCGCCATACCACCAGCTAATGCAGTTGGATCGGTGACCCAGTCATTCGCTTCAGTGGTGGCGAGGCCGGTTGCCTGATCAATACCATCTATGACATAAAAAGTGTCACCATTAACATCATCATCACAGACATCATCACGCTGTTCGGTCAACGTGATATTGGGTTCATCTGAATACAGATAACTGACGAAGTCTGCACCGTCATGATAAACAGTGCTGACACCTATTTTATAAAATATGAGTGCAGGGTTGTATTGAGTGTGGTTCCAGCCATAACCCATATCAGTTCGATTAGGTGCAGATAATCCGGCATATTCAAAATTAGTGGTATCAATCTTATCGCATATTTGCGCTTGCGCACCGTCTACATTGCGCTGATCCCAAGTGTTGAGTAGAAACGGTATGGTATCGCCAGCTGCGTATGAGCGGGTGCGAGTGGGTTTGCCTGTCACTGAGGCTTCTGAATTAACGCCAAAGAAACTTTTGCTTGGCCGCCATGAACCGGGTTCCGTATAGATCAACGGATAGGTGATGTAGTCAGGGTATGGCTCACCATCACCGTTAAAATTGCTCAGGTTGTTATTGCTGGCATCTTCGGTGGATACTGGATTAAAACCAACGACAGTGGGTGTTGAGCCAGTGCCTCCGGTTGCATCGTAGACCCCTACTGAGTTAACCGTAAAGATTTGGCAGGGCGTGGTATCGCAGTCAGTAGTAGCCACTTCATCCGGCTCGCTGTACCAGATATTGATCTTCATTTCGACCAGGTTGGCATCGTTATCCGGGTCACGTACATCAATATTCTGTAGGTCAATTTCAATGTTCGGGTCGTTAACACCATCAGGTGTGCCCAGTGTTTCGCTTAATTGATCCAGTGCATAGTTGACTTGAGTACAATTGATTGCCGCGTTTGCGCCGTGGTCGCCGATCAGCTCACAGGCCGGTTTGCTTGCATCCCAGGTGTACAGTACAGCGCCTGTGGACAGGCCATTGAAGTTATTGTTTGGATTATCGTCGGTGTAATGATCCAGTAGCTTAAAATCTATTTCATAGTTGCCGTTAGCTTCATCGGGCGCATCGGCAATCAGTGAGCCGGGAAGGTAGCGTACTTTAATGACATATTCCATCAACGAGCCATTAGTTGTGCCATCCGCGCCCTTTTTTGCCGGTGCAGAGTAAAGTGGTTCGTTGGTATCCGGATCTCTGGCGGTTACTTGTAGTTCTTTGGTGGTGTCGACTTTAAAGCCTGCGGTCACCGTAACATCGGTCGGGCCAGCGGCGGCAGTATTTGATGTACCGGTTGGGCCATCTGCTACAGCAGTGACGTTGGCTGCTACGTGATCATCGTTGCGGGCAATAACACTGCCGTCTGCTGAAACACCTAAGGCGCGTGCTGCGGGATAAAAAGTGCGTGCAGTACCTTCAACAGCAGGGCCAAGGTTACAGAACAAAGTACGTTTATCGGCTGAAATCGTTGATACCTGAGAGACTTCCTCCGGATCGGTGATACAGCCGGTTGGCAGAGTGATCCAGCCTTGTAACTCATCCACCACCACGGTAGCTGTCAGATTATCAACCGCTGCATCATTAACCGAAACTTCAACTTTGTAAGTGATCGAGTCCTGCATGCGCACCGTGTCGTTGTCTGCGAACTGATCCAGCCCCGCATCAGTGACAGCAACCGGGTTCCAGGTCTTATCATCGAA
>CALHAO010000006.1 GCA_937931765.1 uncultured Thiotrichaceae bacterium | reverse complement strand
TGTGGTGGAAAACGAAGCTGATATTCTGAAGGATTCACAGCGTCTGATTGAGGCCTATCATGATGCATCCGATCATGCGATGTTACGTTTGGTGCTGGCACCTTGTTCACCGTTTTCGGTGACAGCTGATTTGATGCGGGAAAGTGCTGTGCTAGCCCGGCAATATGAGCGGGTACACTTGCACACTCACCTCGCTGAAACACTGGATGAAGAACAGTTCTGCCTGGAAAAGTTTGGCATGCGTCCGGTGGATTATGTCGAGTCACTGGGCTGGACGGGACATGATGTCTGGCATGCGCATTGTGTACACATGAACGATGATGAGATCGGTTGTTTCGCCCATTCCGGTACCGGTGTTGCGCATTGTCCGACCAGCAATATGCGGTTAGCCAGTGGCATTGCGCCGATTCCTAAAATGACCCGTGCCGGTGTTAATGTCGGTTTGGGTGTGGATGGTTCAGCGTCGAATGACGGTAGTAATATGCTGGCTGAGGCGCGGCAGGCGATGTTGATCCAACGTATTGCGCCACATTATTACTCCGATACCATGCCTTTAGGCGGGCGGGAAGGTTTTGCCGGTGATCCGGCAGCGATGTCAGCGCGTGAAGCATTACGGTTGGCGACACGCGGTGGTGCAGCGACACTGGGGCGTGATGATATTGGTTCGCTGGAGGTGGGTAAGTCGGCGGATGTGATTGCGGTGGATCTGAATCGAATTCAATATGCGGGAGCGGGACATGATCCGGTGGCAGCCGCAGTTTTTTGCCAGCCGTTTAATGTGGATCTGTCGATTATTCACGGTCGGGTGGTGGTGGAGCGGGGTCAGTTATTGACTATAGATATGGAGAAGCCTTTGCAGCGGCATAGGGAAATATCTAAGGCTATGATTAATGGTGGCTAATTGTCGCGATATGACAAGTAAGCGATGATGCTGAAAATAGCTCAGGTATGAGTGTTACTGTGAAAGTCGCAGACTTTCATGCTTGCGGGCTGTAGTTGCTACATGAGTGTTATCAGGAAGTCATGGATATGATTAAAAATAAGAAGTTGGTAGTTAGTTTGTGTGCGGTGTTGTTTTTGGCCGCGTGCAGTACTGCGCAGTTCGGTTATCGTTTTCTGGATAACCTGATGCGTTGGGAAGTTAATAAATATGTCAGTCTGGTGGGTCAGCAAAGTACTGATCTTGATCAGGCACTGGATGATTTTCATGCCTGGCATCGTGGTAGTCAGTTGCCGGTGTACAGTAAATTTCTGGATCAGCAAGGCAAAGTGCTGGCTACCCCGGTGATTAGTGGTGCACAGTTACAGCAGGCTTATAATCGTGCAATGTCATTGTGGCAGGTGAGTGCCCGCCAGTTATTGCCGGATTTGACGCAGTTGATCAGTAGTTTGGATGAGGGGCAGGTTGCTCAGCTACAAAAAAATATGGATAAGAAAAACCGTGAGTTTGAGGACGAATACCTTAAGCCTTCACGCGAAGAACGTCGGAAGGAGCGTGAGGAAAAGATGGTGGAGCGTCTGGGGAAATGGATTGGCAGCCCGAATGATACACAGCTGAACCTGGTTAAGCAGTGGGCAGATGCGTTGAGCTTTGAGATGCCGCCACGTATGGAGCAGCGTAAGTTGATGCGTCAGCGTTTTGAGGAGGCGCTTAAGGTACGCAATGAACCGGCGCGGCTTCAACGACTTCTTGCCAGTCTCGTGGTTAATCCGGAGCAGAACTGGACACCAACTTACCGTAAATACCTGCAATTCAATCGTCAGCAAACCTATCAGTTAATGATTAAATTACATGCTTCATTAAGTCAGCAGCAGAAAGATAAATTACTGAGTAAGCTAGCGGGTTATGAGCAGGATTTTGCCAATTTGAGTCGGCAGTAAGTGTGAATGCTAGCAGGCCATTGTTATTAATAAAGGCCGTATTCCGGCGTGTTACAGGTGCTCCAGAATACGGCTGTATTATTGAAATATTATAGCTTCTTTTAACCGAAATGACCGTTACGAATAGCTTCCAGAATGCGGTTTTTCCGAATCTCTTCCGCAGGATCAATGGTGAGTCCAGCCGGTGCGCTAAATCCACTTGGATCTGCACTCCTTATATTATCTGACTGATATTCGTCATACTCCTCTGTGGCAATAAAAACATTATTCTGGATTTCCCCTTTTTTGATCAATGTATTGCGTTTGATAATGTCAGCTAGTGTAGTGGTATTTAGTTCTTCAAGCTGATCACCATAAAAGTGTTTTTCATACCAAAAGTTGTCACCATGACGTAATCGCCTGAATTGTTCTATCAGAATGGTTTGTAGCATCTCGCCAGTCAGTGTATTACCAACTTCCTTTTCTGCTAGACCACCTACCCAAGGATCGACATCATCAGGGTGAGCATAAGCGTCTGCTAAACGGGCTTTGAAGTCTTCACGCCAGATGTCATCATGAAAACTGTCAATACGTCTTAGTCCTAGTGCTGCCCGGACATCGTTGTAAGATTTTAGTTTATGATCATGGCCTCTTTGAATATTTAGCGCAGCAAGGTCGAAACCTAGTGAGCCGCCCGGAGACAAAATCAAGAAGTTCCGTATATCATCAACAACCATTGGATCAAGCGCTTGCGCCGTCTGATAGGCAAAACCCCGGAATATAGGGGCAATGCCGACCATGTTTTCTTCCAGTAGGTCGGGTTGAAAGAAAGCTGACCTGAGTGGAACGTGTCCATCTTCGATTTCATTACCGTCTTTATCTAAGCGTAATAATAAGGGAGATAACATTGAGTGCCCGAAACGGAATGCGCTGGTTGCAAATAGGTGACTAATATTAGCCTTGACATTCGTGTCGTATCCAGGGTTTTGTTCATTGGTATATTCCCAATAGCCGGGCAATGTATTTTCCCCTATTAGCGCAGGCATAAATTCGTTATAAGTAATTGACTGTAATTCTGCTATAACGACACGTTTAGCTTCCTGGAACAGTTGTTCATCATTCCAGTTGGGATGTTGGCAGGCAATGGCATCAGCTATACGGTTATGTTCGCGTACCCATAAAGTATGCATCGCTGTCAAACCAATATGTTCATTAGCTCGTTCATCGCCTGCTATATAAAACCCTGCGGCATCTTTGGGTAAGAAGCCATTATTCATTGCTAGCTTTCTTGTTAGATTGCCCTGCGAATCCTTTGCTCGTAAAAGATCTTCGGTGGCTTTACTCGCACTATATATATTTGAGCCATCGATATAGCTGGTCAGGCTATTGCGCTGCTTGCCTTTTGAATCTGTTTGGCTGCGACTAAAGGGTATACTACTGGTAAACTCTTCTTCGTTTGCTGGTAAAGGGATGTCAGCTTGATTCCCTTCATCGGTGTGCACTATGGTAATATCGTGGTCTAAAAACTGCCCCCACAGCCAGAAAAGATCACTAAGCCCTTTGGCATTGCGGGTATCTTGACCCTCTTGTTTTGAAACTTTGTTACTGATCTCACGCGGGTTGGTTAGACTTGGAGCATTTGGGTAGCGTGACTTGGAAGCGCGTACGACACGTTCTAGCCTTTTGTTAGCGGCCCCCCATCCTGGTTTTTCCACATTGTTTTGTCTACCATCGGTTCTTCTGTACTGGTTGGAGAGTGCTTCTGGAATAATAGCCTGGTCGGTGGAACACTCATCAGCGTAAGCAATTGATTGCCCTGATAAAATTATACTGCCAATAATTAAAGGTAAAGATAGGTATTTTGAAGTGAGGTTACACTTTTTAAGGGATTTGTTTTTCATTTAATTAAATTTCCTGAAGTAAGGTTTTATTATGTGATATATGTGCTATCACTTTTGAGTTATATAAAATATCTTTTCGGGAATTTGTTGTTTATTTTTGATTGATGCAGTTTTTCGCGATATTTACATCTGGAAATATAATAGTGATTTTTATGTTTTTTCTGACGCAAGGTATGAGTGGTATTTAAGTGCGGATGTAAGGGATATATCTTTTGTGAATGAATTAGCAAACAGTTCGATTATCATTTTCTGGATAAACGAACTGTAGTATGAAGTTAATTTTTCACACTACCCGCTTGAATGTCTAAGCGGGTAGTGCTTAGCGGTTTTTACTGAACTGCCGGACGTGCAATGCGTGTCCATTGCCCAGATGCCTGGCGTTGCGCTCTTCGTTGAGCATATCTTTCGCGGGCTGTTAATGGTGCTGCCTGTTGTGCTACGGGTGCTTGCTGTGCTACCGGCGCTGTTTGTTGCGCTACGGGTGCTTGCTGTGTTGGCGGAGCGGTTTGTTGTGTTACTGGGGCCTGTTGTGTTGGTGCTGCCGGTGCTTGTTGCACGGGTGTTGTGCCAGCAGCTGCCAAATTTGTGAGTCCTGCGAGTACTAGTGTGCTTAAAATACGTGTTTTCATGATGGGGTTTCCTTTGTTTGTGTTTAGGTGTGGTAACTGTAGTGTTTTTAGACAAGGCGAGGTATCCCTTGAATGAGTGAGCTTAAAAATAGGGCAGGGGAGTGAATAGGGGATATAGTGAATAGGCAGTCACTGTTTAATATTGTTAATGCTTGAGTGGATAAATTATGTTGCCATTTGATGATCACCCCGCTTTTCATACAGAAGACAATCGCCGGTACCGGAGTTTCAACCCGACTAGCAAATTATTTATGGAGCTGAAGTTTGCTGTACTTTTACCTAAGGAGCAGGTTGAGGGTAAGCGGGTGTTGGATCTTGGTTCCTGTAATGGCGCAGCGGGTCAGTGGGCACTGTTCAACGGTGCGGAAAGTTACACCGGTATAGAAGTGCAGCAGAGTTATGTTGAGCAGTCACGCAGGCTGCTTGCTCATTGGGGAACACGTGCTGCCATTATTCATCAGGATGTGAGTAGCTTTCTGGCGCAGGCTGATGATCATGCATTTGATCTGATTTTACTGGCTGGTGTGCTGTATCACTTTATTGATACCAAAAAAATTATTGATCAGGCATGTCGGGTGGCTGCTGAACAAGTGGTGGTTGAAACGAATTATCCGCCGGGTGTGCGTTCCGGCAAGTTGCCTATTGATATGGCGGTGACTGAATATGTCACGGATCAGGAGGTTAATTTAGGTCAGGGCAATCAGTCGATGCTGGGGGTGTCGGCGACCACTTCGCTATCGGCTTTAGATATTCTGTTCCGGCTGAATGGCTATGCTAAAAAAGAGAAGAAGCTCAGTTTTCCATTGTCTCCTGAGATGGCCATCTATGATGAAAGTGTGCTGGGAGCCAGTGATTTGCAGATTCGGTTTGCTGTGCGGTATTTTTGCGATAATCAGCGGCAAGCGTTGTCTACTTTAGAAAGCAATTTGCCAGAGCAGCGCGGGCAAAAACGTTCCTGGGAAAATGACCCTGTCTCGCAGGCACGGACAGTAGCGTATCAAAAGCAGGTGAAAGCACTAAGTAGTCAGGCTAAGCATGGTGAATGGAAGTTTGATGCTCAGGTGGCAGAAGTGTTTGATGGTATTGCCCGCCGCGAAATTCCGGATTACTTACGGGTAATTGAGCTGTGTATTCGTATTATTAAAAAGGGTGATCTTACGCAGCCAAAAATCATTGATGTGGGCAGTGCAACCGGCGAGACACTGCGACAGTTGTATCAGGTGGGCTATCGAAATATTTATGGCGTGGATAATTCGGTGGATATGCTGGCACATTCTTTTGATCAGGCGACACTAATCCATGCTGAAGCATTCCCTGAGCAGCACGGGCCGTTTGATTATGTGCTGAATAACTGGACGCTGCATTTTATCCGCAAACCAGTGGAATACCTTGAGTCGATTAAACGCGCCATGGCACCCGGAGCCACGCTGATTTTATCGGATAAGGTCAGTAGCAGTGAGTGTGCACATGAGCTGTATTACGATTACAAGCGGGAAAACGGTGTTACTGAAGAAGAAATTGAAAAGAAGCGCAAGCAGATTGAGGGTGTGTTGGTGACTTATCCGCTGAGCTGGTATTTGAATACGTTAAGTTCGCTGGGTTTTCAGGATATTGAAGTGATTAATGCGAGTGCTTCGTTTGTTACGTTTATGGCGCGGAAGGCGGTTTGAGGTGTAGGTAGAAATGACAGACAGTGCGCACTTGATTTCAGTCCGGGAAGCGGAACGACACGAACAGAGGTTTTATTATGCCAACATCCAATTTTGACGATACACCTTACGATCCTAATGACCCTGAAGCTGTAGCAGATTTCTGGGAAGGTGCAGCTATTATTTATAAAGGTAAAGTGTTGGGCAAGGCTACACGCGGCAAGCAAAAAGCGCCTACCAAGATTCCTGTATCTATGCGCTTAAATGTGAATTAAGGGCTACATCGTAGCTGATTCCAAAAAAACATGGCGGCCGACAATCGACCAAACACATGCACCAGCAATCCATGATGTGAGCGAACATTGGAAGCAATTTCAATCCCGGTTTTCTTTTCAATCCAGCCAAATAACGTTTCAATAGGTTGGCGCACTTGTGAGACGGCTGTCGATAGCCACTTTTCATCGGCTTCCAGGTGGACTTGTCCTTTTTTCTTTTTGACAGGCGTCAGTACTTTCAGCTGTTGACGTTGTTCAACTTCATCCGCATCCGGGCGCTGGTAAGCTTTATCACCAAAGACCTCCTCCTGTTGTAAAACAGGCCGGATCAAATCAAATACTTTGCCATCATGCTCATTGGCGGGCAGCAGACCGACGTATTCCGGCACAGGTAATGTACCCGCCTGCTTACGGCCAATGACATGAACGCGTACACCATAAAAGTGCATTTTCTTAGTAGAACAATAACCGTGGTTAGCTACCTCAGGTGCAACACACGCTTTAAATCGATGCCCTTGCCGTGCCAGCGCAACAGGAAACGAATCGACCAATAATTTTCCAGTGCCTGTGGTCGCTGCCTGAGACTGAATGCGTTCCAGTAAAGGTGAAAACAGATCGGCCAGCCGGTTTAAACGCATCACATAGGCAGGATAAGTCGGTAACGCTGGAAACCACTCCCGCAAATGACGGTCAGCATAAGTATGCGTTTGCTTGATCGTTCGGTGACCATCCAAAATACCGAACCAATACAAACTAATTACCTCTTCATCCGTTATCTTCAACTCAACATGAGGGGCAAAACGCTGCGCATAAACCCACAGCCCTTCTTCGTATTCCTTGCAAATGTAGAGATAAATCGTTATCAATTGATTCTGCCAGTCCATAGTAAAGTTCCTGATCCGATGAGAAATTAGAGTCTTCCCATAGGATAAAGGGTTTTGCTATGGCTGGTTGTTTGATCAGTTAGCCCTTAATTCACATTTAAGTCTTATCGATGGCACAACTAAGCTCCCTTCCCCCCTTTGTGGGGGTAAGGGCTGGGGATGGGGGGAACTACGAAGTATCGCCCTACAACCCCCGCATAGACTGCGGTCGCAACCGAACACTACCAGGCTGAGTAATGGCCTGATTAACCGTCTGCAACAACCGCTCTTTATCCTTATTAAGCACACCTTTCAGCACCAGATAATTGGAAGCATGGTCACTGCGGAAGATGGTTTTTTCCAGCTCCAGTGTCTCCAGCATTATCTGTATTTCGCGGAATAATGCCAGTTGTTCCAGTTCGCGGTATTGCCCGTTGTAACCGGCCTGCACACGCTCCATGCCGCCCGAAAATGAGACAACCAGTGTGGCCAGATAGTCTGGTTGTGCTTCGTTCATTAATTTTGCTGATTGGATGGCGTGCTGTTCACTTAAGTGTTGTCCGCCCATGCCATTGAGGATCATCACCGAGCTTTTCATCCCGGCGTATTTTATTTTTTGTAAGGCGGCCAGTGAACTATCAAAAGTTTCGCCTTTTTCAATCGCCGCCAGCACTTCATTATCGCCGCTCTCACAACCAACATACATCAGTGATAAACCCAGTTCCCGTAGTTCAGTAAGTTCTTCAACAGACTTGTTTTTCAGATTACGTGGCAGGCAATAGGATGACACCCGCTGTACATTGGGTAGGTATCGCCGGATGGATTCCAGAATAGCTTTCAGGCGTTTAAATGACAGGCTCATGGCATCACCGTCAGCCAGAAATACTCTGCGTACCGGCGGATAACCAGTCTCAGCGATATGGGCCAGTTCTTTATCTATATCGGCTTGTGGTTTCGGGCGGAATTTCTTTTGTTCTGCGGTATACATGTCGCAGAAGGTGCATTTGTTCCATGAGCAGCCATTGGTCACTTGCAGGATGAGTGAGTGGGCTTCACTGGGCGGCCGGAAAACCGGTTCGATATAGTTGAGTGGGTACATAAGATTCCATGAAATTAGCGCAGTATCATTCAGTGTTTAGTTTTGTTCCATTAGCATGCCAGATGTTTTAGCATGCGTGCTTTGTTAACATGGATATATTACTGTGAAAGTCGTCGACTTTCATGCTTGCGAGTACAAATTTTTATGTCCTTAACGGTTGCGAGAAGGAAAATGTAATGCCCTTTGTCTTTGGTTACGGCTCGTTAATGAATCAGCCGAGTGCGGAAAAAACATTGTCACGCTCGCTGTGTCGTGACGATTTTCAGTGCGTCACTCTGCGAAATTATGTGCGTAGCTGGACGGCTTCTAGTTGTATTCGTTTGATAGAAAGGGGCAAGATCCGGCCTTGTGATGCGCTGTTTCTGGATTTGAGTCATTGCCCCGGCCAGAGTTGTAATGGTGTGGTTGTCGAAGTCAATGAGCAGGAATTACAAATACTGGATATACGCGAAAAGGGCTATGAGCGTTGTGTCGTTGAGCTGGAATTTGATGATGGTAGCTGTCTGGAAGGTTTCGCTTATGTGATGCCGGAATGCAGCAAGCAACATGAGGGTGTGATTCCTGCACGTTATAAACAGATGGTTCATGATGCGCTACAGGCATTTCCGCCTGCTTTCGCTATAACATTCTGGGAAACTACGCGAGTTAGCGAAGCACTTGTGGTGGAAGGTGAATATGTTTTTGAAAATTGCGCTCAGAATGAAGCGGCGGGTCGCGCTTTATCTGCTGACGATACACCAGGGCTATGATTTGCCCTGATGCTTCTTGCTGCTCATGTTACTGATAGATGTGCCTTATACCGCACTCAGTGCCGCAATTTTATCCAGCATCACCTGTGGTACTTCCACACCTTCCTGTTCATGCTTTTCCCTCAGTTGATGTCTGCGTTCGCCCGGAATTCTGACTTCATTGTCTTCAGTCATCGCTGTAAACATGGTTTCCAGATGGGC
>CALHAO010000005.1 GCA_937931765.1 uncultured Thiotrichaceae bacterium | reverse complement strand
CTCTACTATAAACCGCACCATCACACATTGCGTTTTCAATTGACCCGTTAATTCACTCATGACAAGCTGGACTTATTTGCTCTGTGAGAACCGTATTGTGACCGGATTAAACACCCTCATTAACACTGAAACTTTCCCCATAGACAATACCGGGTTCCAACAACAGTGCCGGGATATTCTACGACGTGACGGTGCTTTTGTAATGGCAGGTTTTCTACAACCGGAAGCGATCAAACAAGTTAAGCAGGAAGCTGAAGCTAACCAGCACCACGCCTACTTTTGCCAGAATAAACATACCGTTTACCTTTCACCACCCGATGCTGATCTACCGGAAGACCATATACGCAATCATAAGGTGGATTCATCGAAAGGCTGCATCACCAATGATGTGATTCCGGCGGACTCACCCCTACGCACATTGTATAATTCACCGGTATTTAAAGAATTTCTCTGCACGGTATTAGAAGAGGAGGCACTTTATGAATATGCCGACCCCATGTCCTCCATCAATATTCATTACGCCCGCACCGGACAGGAGCTAGGCTGGCATTTCGATAACTCCTCCTTTGCTATCACCCTGATGATTCAGGAAGCCGAACAAGGCGGGGTATTTGAATACGTCGGTGGCATGAGGGATTCAGCTAAGGGTGATATGAATTACACGGGTGTGGAGCAAGTATTGAAAGGCGAGGTAGCCACTAAACAACTATCCATGCCAGCGGGTACACTGGTGATGTTTCGCGGACGTGACGCCATTCATCGGGTAACACCGAATGAAGGCGAAACCACGCGGCTATTGGTAGTGCTAGCGTATAACTCCCAACCCGGAATTGCGCTGGAAGCTGAAGCGATGAAAACCTTTTACGGGCGGGTTGCCTGAGTCAGTGACCCAATATCAACCATCTGTACCGTCGCAGTGGGTATGGGCTGATGTTGCGCCATAACTTCCGGTAAATCGAAACCCGGATCAATGGCCTCTTCCAGCCACTCACGATTATCACGTTGCGGACGCTCATTGGGTGTTGAACGATCCAGCTCTAATGATTTAAAATCAAACAGGTTTTGATCAGCTAACTGAGACGGTGCAACACTCTGAATCGCCGCGAAAATATTCTCAATCCGGCCCGGAAACTGCTTGTCCCAGTCGGCCAGCATCTGCTTAATAGCCTGACGTTGCAGGTTGGCTTGTGAACCACATAAATTACAGGGAATAATTGGAAACTCCCGTATATCTGCATATTGCTGAATGTCTTTTTCTTTGCAGTAAGCCAATGGCCTGATCAGAATATTACGCTTGTCGTCACTGCGTAACTTCGGCGGCATGGCTTTCAGTTTGCCACCATAAAACAGATTCAGGAACAATGTCTCGATAATGTCATCACGGTGGTGACCCAAGGCAATTTTGGTGAAACCATGCTCTTCCGCATAGCCATACAAGGTGCCGCGACGTAAACGTGAACACAAACCACAAGTAGTCTTGCCTTCCGGAATAACGCGCTTCACCACAGAATAGGTATCACGCTCAATAATATGATACTGCACACCCAATGACTCCAGATAAGCAGGCAGCACTTCCTCCGGATAACCCGGCTGCTTCTGATCGAGATTAACGGCGCATAATTCAAAGGAAATCGGTGCTTTCTTCTGCAACTCCAGCAGAATATCCAGCATGGTGTAACTGTCCTTCCCGCCGGACAGGCAGACCATAATCTTATCGCCGTCTTCAATCATATTGAAATCGACAATCGCTTCCCCGACCTGACGACGCAGGCGTTTGCGCAGCTTGTTATAGCTGTATTTGGCTTTATCTTTTGACATCAGGGGATTTTGCCACAACTACCGCTGTGCGGCGAGAAACAAAACAACCTACTGCGCAATAAAGGTTTTTTTACCAACATAGTTTTTGTGCGTATTGGTGAAACCATCACCGGTTCCTTTCGGATCTTTGCGCCGCACTGTCACGGTATAAGTTTGCCCGGCTTCCAGCGGTGGAGCCGCGCGGCCAGTGGAAGTAGAACCCGCCGGTACTACGCCGTAGGTAACAGGAGAATTTAATTGATTCGCATACTCCGTGGCGTAGGTGCTCCACAATGCACCCAAGCCATCACCATCTGCTGTACCGGCATATACCGTCAGTCTGTAAGCTTGTTGTGGTGTCCAGCTAATCACTGGCTGAGCGCCTGATGGATCTACACTAACAACCGGAACCTGTGACTCATCGAATGAATGGATGCCACAACCGGCTATTGTGGATAGGGCTACTGCTAATAGGGCGATTGTGAGGTTTTTCTTGGTAAGTTGCTGGTTCATGTTTTGGGATACTCCTTATCCTGTTATTGTGATTACACATCAAAATGTCTGGCCGGATCTTGGCTCTGATGCAATAGCCGCAGAATTAATACCTATGAGTTGATACCCACCAGCCGGTAATAAACAGCATGGCTGCCACAATTGCTGCGCCGGACATGCTGCTTAATAAAACTATAATCACGTCCCATTTTTGGGTTTTCAGTGAGCATAATGAAATGCCCTTCCAGCTTTTGATGATAACTTTCTGCCTGATCCAACCCGAATTCAGTGACGGAGTAAACGTACAAGTCCTCTAAATCCTGAGCTGCATCCGTACTTAGGTGATAATTCATAGCCCAACACGTTTTCGGGCACGCAATCGAATATCATTCATGCTGAGATCACTGATACCCCCTTCTTCTGCCTCATCCAGCATGCTTCTAAGTTCTGCCATTGCCAGCTTCTTTTGCTCTTGATCTTTGCGGATAAGATCACGGATGTATTCGCTGACATTCCCGTATTGCCCGGAGCTTACCTGGTGACTGATGTATTGACTCATGGGATCTGGGATAGAAATGGTATGTCTGATCATATCGATTACCCTGTTAAATATGCATACTTAATCATATCAAGTATGCATATTTATGTCTGTAGATTTACAGAGCAGATAAAACACTCCATCAAGCTATTGCTAATACATCACTTTCATCACATAAAGCCTCATCCAATCCAAAAGCATCCTGCACCCGCCGCGTCATGCGATTGTGTTGATAAGCAGTCAGTAATAACTTGTCGGTAGCCCTTGTCATTGCCACGTATAAGAGCTGCATTTCACGCTGAAGCACTTGCAGCGAATAATCATTGAGAGTATTAATTCCGGGAATAATCACATTGGAGAACTCCAGACCTTTACTGCTATGCATGCTCATGAGAACCACTGCATCAAGAGAAGGCTTAAACTGTTTACGCGCCGCACTACTGCCCAACCATTGTGCAGGAATGCCCATTTTTTGTAAGGCTTCATGCAAGTGTTTACCAGTAGCATTAGACCGGTACAAAACACACATAGACGACCAACGCTGACCACCTTCCTCGTGCCAATTTTGCAAATGATCACAGATTGCCTCTAACTCTGCGGGCACAGATGAGTAGTGCTTAAATTCAGGTTTTGCACCATGCCGCCCTGCCATTTGCGGTTGGATAACAGACTGATTCTCTTCCACCTTATCATCCATAAAACACTGTTCACCAATGCGGTAAGCCGGATGAAATATTTCGTCAGTATTACGGTAATTCAGGCGCAAAATCGCTGTTCGGCCCCTCGCCCTGATACCCACATCAGACAAGCTAAAGCCTAACTGCGTAGTCTTTTTATAGATCGACTGAGCATCATCATACAAAAATAATAGGGTTTGAGTTTCAGGGGCTGGCATGCGCACAATTAGCTTTAACCACTCCTGCTCAAAGTCATGGCCCTCATCGACCAGCACCGCACTATATTGCCCGGTAGGAATCCGTTGATCTTTTACTGCATCAATCACCGTTGCAACCTGTCGTTGATACACCTGATCAGAACCTCCCACCAGTCGAACACTAAACGTGCGCAACTGCTCACTGCACCAGCCGTGAAAATGATGTACCCGCACTTGCTGCGCAATACCATAAGCCACAATCAAAGACTGAAGTTTTTTCGCCAGGACAATATTGAAGCACAACACCAGAATCGGTTTCTGAGCCGGGAGCTTTTTAGCTTGCTGTGCCAGATAGCGGCAGCGATGCAGGAGAATCAGCGTTTTACCGGAACCCGCCACACCATGAATCACCCGATGGCCGGAACCCAGATTACGTGCCAGTTTTTCCTGCTCAAGATCCATGACTTTAAGCACATCCTGCTTTTCCGGCAATGCATCCTGCTCAAACAAATCACCTTGCTCAATACGGATTTCAGGAAAGATATGCCAGCGGATACGGTCAACTTGCTTAGCCGATAAAGGCGCTTGAAACTGATATTCAAACATGTTCCACAAACACTGCTGAAAATCTTCAGGATCAGTGTTCTCCTGCATCTCATCCTGACAAATCGTCCGGTTCCACGGCAACAC
>CALHAO010000004.1 GCA_937931765.1 uncultured Thiotrichaceae bacterium | reverse complement strand
AGTTGTTCCTGTCGTTCAGCTTCCAACTTCTCTGTCAGTCGTTTCTTTTCTTCAGCCTGTTTTTCCTGCCGTAGTTTCTCTTCTGTTGCCAGTCTTTCTATTCGTAATTTTTCCTCTTCAGCTTGTTTTTCTAGTCGCAATTTGTCATCAGCTTCTCTCTTTAGTCTACGTTCTTCTTCATTAGCAGTTTGCTCAGCGCGTTTCCTGTCAAGATCTGCCTTTTCCTCTGCGATACGTATTTCTTCAGTAGTTTTACTGTAAAAATAGGTGCCTGCCACCCCACCAACTCCGATGACGGCAATAGCCACTAACCAAGGCCAGATAGGTTTCTTTTCTACAATGACTGTGGCTGGTGCTATGGCGGGGCTAAATAATAGAGTTTTGGCATCCGTCTGAGACGCTTCATACAGTGCTGTAGAAAAATCTTCGATAGCATCGAAGCGTTCTTCAGGTTTTTTTGCCAGTGCTTTATCGAGGATAGGCTGAAAAACACTATTCTCTCCCTCCAGTGTAGGGATGGGGCCGTGGACATGCTCATAGGTAATGGCAACTGTATTACTACCGGTATAGGGTTTGCTGCCCGTTAGCATTTCATAAAATACAATACCCAGGCTATAGATGTCGGCACGGTTATCAACTTGTTGATTACCCGTTGCCTGTTCTGGAGCCATGTAGTAGGGCGTACCTGCTATATAACCCATCTGGGTCATTTCGCCGGTTGTGCCTTGCATTTTAGCAATACCAAAGTCAGTAAGAACAGCACCACCATCATCACGAAACATAATATTGGCTGGTTTTATATCGCGATGAATATAGCCTTGTCTATGTGCGTAGCTAAGTGCGTCTGCAATCTGAGCGGTAACGCGCAGAGCATTAGACACCGGCAATTTGCCATTATCCATGCGCTGTTTCAGACTGCCTTTACGTAATAGCTCCATCGACATGTAGAAGTGCCCGTTCTGGGTGTCGATGTCATAGATTTTTACAATGTGTGGATGTTCCAGCTTTGCTACGGTTCTCCCTTCCGCAATAAAGCTTTTTTGGAACGCTTTAGTGATAGAGGCTTCAGGTGCCATCACTTTGAGCGCTATTTCACGTTGCAGGCGCTTATGGACGGCAAGGTAGACAGTTGCCATGCCACCTTCGCCAATTGACTCTTTTATGTCGTAATCTGGAATATCAATCATAGGGAAGATTTTCTCGTTTTACTCTGGAACACACAAGTTTAATATTTCCATCTTTTTGGAACAAACCTGGCTATCAGAATTGTTTTTTGTTGTGGGATTTGCCTCTGAAGTAATATTGCAATCAGATGACTTAAACCCAGCCAGTACATCTTCAGAATATTGCCAGCCACCTGGCAGGTCTACTTTTTTTAGTTCAACCTCTTTCCATTTTGGGTGTCCTTCGGCTTGGAGTTTAGGAAAATTACGACACACTGCTTGAGTAAAGTTTTTTATTTTTCTCCTCGTGTCCTGCTTTTCATATTTCTGTGTGATAAGGAAAGCTTTGACTGTTATCGTAGGTAGGTCGCTTTTTAGCCATGGGTAACTGGCTTCATTAATTTTTGCAGTGAAATATGGCCCTGATAGTATTTTTTGTTCTGTGCTATTCGACTCGTCAAATTTTACCAGTTTAATCAGGCTACTAGCCCCTTCAGCCATTTCACTAAACTGCTTTGTACCTTGGCCAACCACCATGATCCAGGCATCAACGGTCTCATCAATAGCTAAGGCTTGTAGTGCATCTTTGGCAGCATCACTATCTTTTGGTGAATAGTAGCTGTTTTCTTTTGAAAGCGGACTTCCGAACATGTACTTGTATAACGCTTTCCCGGTCATAGCGGAACCACCCCCTAGTTTCCCCAAGGCTATTCTTTTATTTTTCAGGTCGCTGAATGTGTTTATACCAGAGTTACTTCGTGCCAAAATATGTACCTCTTCGTTGTAAAGAGGCATGATGACACGTAACGGTTTGATTATTTTTCCTGCTATTTCGTTGCCATTTTCCTCTTCTTCTTTGTAAAATTCCAGTACATCTGACTGAACGATGGCAAACTTCACGCCATTCTGCCACCGCATCCGCATAATGTTTTTCACTGAGCCGCCTTCAATAGTTTTAAGTGTAAAACCAGCATCAGGTGCAACTAGCTTTCTCAGGCTTTCTGCCACTTTATAATAGGTAAATCTCTTACTGCCTGCAGATATGCAGTAGCCATTATCAGGTGGATTACAGGTACAAGCTTCTTTAAAAAAATCGTTTGGACAGGACGCCCCGAATGAAGGTGCTGATATTAAAAAAAGGCTAATTAATAAAATTGAGTGAAAGGCATGACGCATAGTGAAAATCCTTCGGTGAAAAATAATGTTAAATAGGCTGGTCATTAAAAACCCGGGTAGTCATCTTTTTTCGCAATCATCTGGAAGTCCAAGAAGGGCGCATTTATTCTTTTTCTCCGGTACAAACTTTTCTTTGTTTTTCTGGCAGTCTGGGGATAGGCCTAAAATAACACATTTGTCCGGAGCGTTGGGTGTTTGTGTCATTGGCTTTTTTGTTTGACAGTCTGCTGGTAGTCCTAATGTCATACATTTATTAGCAAGTTCCTGAGTTGGAGCTTCCTGAGTTGGAGCTTCCTGAGTCGGAGCTTCCTGAGTCGGAGCTTCCTGAGTCGGAGCTTCCTGAGTCGGAGCTTCCTGAGTCGGAGCTTCCTGAGACGGTGCCTCCCCAAGATAATACGTAGCAATCCAGTAACCGGCTATTGCAATAACACTTAAAAAAACGAGTGCATAAAGCACAGGGGCCAGCCAACTTTTGCCTTTGCTGGGGAGTGGTGCTTTGTGCTGTGTATTTTCTGTTGTTACCCGTTCGTTTCTTGGCTGTAATACAGTGGTTCCATTTTCTTTTGAAGCTATTTTTCTTAGGTTGGCGTGTTGAATTGATGAGAGGAATTGATGGCTATCGTCAAATCTGTGCTCTGGCTGTTTCGCCAACGCTTTATTAAGAATAGGTTGGAACTGCTGTAAATTTTCAGGTAGGAAGGGGGTTGGCTTGTGTGCGTGTGCGTAGGTAACCGCGTTGGTGTTAGCACCGTTATAAGGTTTTTCCCCGGTCAACATTTCAAAAAAAACAATACCGAGGCTATAAATATCAGAGCGGGTATCTGACTTTCCTCCCATCGTTTGTTCAGGTGGCATATAGTGTGGGGAGCCAAGTATCAGGCCCATCTGAGTCATTTCGGAAATGCTATTTTCTGGTTTTGCGATTCCAAAGTCAGCCAGAACAGCATCAGAATTACTATTGAATAAAATATTAGCTGGTTTTATATCCCGGTGAATAAATCCTTTGCTATGTGCATATTGTAGGGCAGATGTGAGCTGCTCCATGATGCTGATGGAGTGTGCGATGGATAGCTTTCCATTTTTTTGCAGCAAATCCTTAAGGCTACCACCAGCAAGTAATTCCATAGTTATATACAGTTGATCTTCATGTATTCCCGTATCATAGATATGGATGATGTGCGGGTGCTTTAATTTAGCAGCAATACGGGCTTCAGCAATAAACCGCTCCCGAAAGGTTTGGTTAGAGCCTATGTGAGTAGCCATGATTTTCAAGGCCACCTCCCGCTCAAGTAGCAGGTGAATAGCTTTGTACACTGTTGCCATCCCACCTTGGGCAATCTGTTGTTTTATTTCGTAATTTGGGATTTTGGGGAGCAGCATTGTTAATATGACCTGAGTGTATTTTCAGGGATTTAAGCATATATTGTGGGCTTGTTACAGGGGTTTATATAAAACCCGAGCAAAGATAGGGTGTTTAGGAGAGTTTAGCCAGGATCTCTTTTAACCAATCAATTCCAGGCTGTAGTTTCTGTTTGTTTGCTGGTTCTTGTGGATGATGTTCCAGGGCCAGTATCAAGGGTAGCCAATCACTTTGGGATTTCCTTTTTTGTTTTGTGAGTTGGGTAACCGCATAGGAAACTTTACGTGGCACTTGAATGCCGTCTATTTCTCCTAGTTGTGGTGTTGAACAGTTTTTGACTGGAGAGGTTACCAGGTACTCTCGGCATGCCATAGGACGGTGCGGATGGATTGAGCAGGATTGATTTTCAAGAAAGGGGCAGGGGATGTCTAATTGAAAGTAGTCTAAGCCCAACTTTATGCGCTGATCTTTGTTCAGGTTCTGTGGTCTTCTGAGTTTTTCCAGTAGGTTGGCTGCTGCGAGTTGTTGAGCAGCGTGTTGGAATTTTTTATGAACTTCTGTTTGTTGTGCTACTGGCATTTCATCGACTACTTTTTTTAGATGACTGACTTCCAACTCAGTGATGGGCACTAATTGACTGCAACAAGCCCCGCAGCCTTTTTTGCAGGAAACTTGCTTGCCTGCTTTTTCTGCTGATTTTACTGACATTTCAACAAGGAAATTGGTTAGCTCCTGAAAGAGTGGAAGCATGGTGTCAGCAGTAACTTTCTCTGTGGGTAAGGGGATTTTTAGGGTAACTGGTTGGCCACCAATAGTCATTGATATGCTTGTCATGGCTACCGTTTTGCTATTTGAATAGACGGCATGCAAGTATTTTTCATTGGGTTTTACGAATGGGTTACTATTTTGCACATGCATTTTGAAAGTACCTGCTAAATTTATAATGTTTTTTTAAAAGATGGTTAAGTTGGATTTTGTCAGCTTGACAAATTACTATAATCGCCTGATTATAGCTTAAATTCTACCCCTTAATCCTTCTCTTTAAACCTTGTTACCTCTCCAGAAATCTACTCCATAAAATATTTCCGTAGGACATTCAATGCTTTTTCTGAAAAAAAATTATCGTGTCTATCCAGTAGTATTGATTGTTTTCTTGTTAGCTCTCTCGATAGCCCAAAAAGCCTATGCTGTTCAAAATGATTTGACAGGTAGATTTACGCTTAATCCAACAACTGTTCTGGCGCTGGATACTCTTTCTCCGGTTGGCAACATCAGTTTTACTCTCCCTC
>CALHAO010000003.1 GCA_937931765.1 uncultured Thiotrichaceae bacterium | reverse complement strand
TGGATTGTCTTACAGTTAGTACATGCCGGTTATGGGCTGGGGCTTGATTGCAGCCTTACCAATAGGCCACAACCACGAAACCTGATACCCGATAGCAGTTGTGATGTGCTGATACTGGTTCGTCTGGTCTTCTTGAAACGTGGAGCCTTTTTGTAGTTGCACAGTCGCTAAGCCTTCATGGCACCAAGGCGCTGTTTTAGGGTTAACATACAAACTCACTTCTTCGGCTGCATTTAATATTTTAGCCCTTACTGAGTTTTGTCGATCCTTGATAGCTGGGTGCTTATTTGCAACCCGTCGCGTGTATTGCCAACCGCTACTCTTTAGCACGCCCTCAATATCAGTGTAGTCTGATGCGTGACCATGCTTTTCACCGTTGCGGCCTGATGGATCACCGTAGATGAAAACGTGCTTGTTTTTGTGGTCTTTGTATTTTTCGACAAACTCTAATGCAGATTGACGCGACACAGCAGATGCTAAAACTATTTCATCTAGCAGGTACAAATCATTATCACGGACAACCGAAACCGAAGAGGAGAGCGGAGTGTAGTTTTGATCGTGCGCCCAATGTAGCTGCTCATGTGGCTCTATCGTTGCGGCAGCGTGGTTCTTTTTGCTGTAATCTTCATAGATGCGGCCTGATGCTGTCTGGAAGCTTGCCTCATACTCTTGCTTAAACTGCTTAGGCGACATAGTTCGCTTTGCAGCCTCGATTACATCAGCCGGTAGTATCTCGGAGCTTTTCCAGTGGAACAAAGCGTATTCAGGGTTTGAATCTGATTCCGCTTGTTGCGCCATCCGGTAGTAATGATTCAGCCCATCAGGCACACCAAGAAACCAGCACCACGCCCGATAGTTTGGCCTGCGTGGGTCAACAGTATTAAGGGCGGGCATGATGTTTGCGTCTAGCGCTTCCGGCTTAATGTCGGCTATTTCATCAATTCCGCCGCCTGTCCAGTTTACGCCTTCTATCCGTTGCGGCTTGTCTAGCCCGATAATGTGAATCTCAGAACCAGAATGCAGATAAATTTTCAACTCAGTCTCGGATGGCTTTTTATGATGCGTACTTGAGAACGTCAGCGCCTTTAAATCATCCCAGAATATTTTTTTTGCCTGGTCGCGTGTCGGGGCTGCCGCAAAGTATTTTTCGTTGTTGTTTATCGTGGCTTGCTTGGCAATAAACCGCTTGAACCTCTCTGTTTTGCCGGAGCGTCTACCAGCCGGAACAACGGGGAACCTGATACCAGAGGATACCGCCTGCATCAAATCTATCTGGGTAGGGTGAGGGATTAATGGATACCACCGCTCCATCTCTCTTTCTTGTTGCAGGCTCATTAGTCCGGCATTCTGTTCATTAATTCACGCATCACATCCGCCATATTGCCGGAGTCTGTAGGTTTGTCACCAAATGCTTTTATATCAACGTGCTTACCTAGCAGTTCAATATTTTTCAGCTTGTCCGGCCATTTTATTTTTTTCAGTATCGAAACCGGAGTATCGCCATTGCCGCCCATTTCTGTAATCTCAATACTTGATATGGATTTTCGCCACACTTGAGGCCATTGCTTTACTGGGAGTAGATTGCAACCATCATCCAGTATGTCCGCAACATCCAGCTCAACCATGCCGATTATGCGCTCTAGTACCTTTTTTGCGTCCCACCCTTGTTTTTCAGCTCTCTCTTTTTGCAGTTGTCTGATTTTATCTTGAACCATAACAATTGATAACAGCCTAGAGCCTTGTTCTTGCGCGGTCTTTTCTGAGTAACCAGCCCTAACCGCCGCCTGTGTGGCATTTAGGTCAATTATGTATTCACTAGCAAATAGCTCCCTTTGATTTGTAAGTTTCGCCACATTAAACCACCCTCAAAAACAACAATTTTACCATTTTTTGGTATTCTTATAAATCATGCGCTTACTCTCCCGTCGTCAGTACGGATATACAGGAAAAATAATCTCTAACATCAATCAGTCTTTCCAGATGCTTGTCGGTACAATTAAACCGAAACCCACCGGCTAGCTTGTTGTGCAGCAAATAATGGCAACCTCTGCACAGCGTTATCCCGTTATCAACATCAAATCGCAACTGAGGCGCGTATGTAGCGTGCTTTATGTGATGCGCGTGCCTGTCTTTTATCGAGCCGCAGCACCGACAAGTTTTATCCCGCCGGACTACAGCAGCTCGCCATAGTCTGTATTCGCGTGTGTTTCGCCAGTTATTCGACATAAGGCCCGACATACCAAGCGCCGTTATCTGTCACCCTCGGAATATCATCACCATCACACAGATGCTGAACCGTCACTTTCACACTATCCGCATAAGCCGGTATGCCATCGACTTTGAATAAACCGAAGTCTTTACGCTCCCACCAGCCAGCAGCCCGACTGCTATCTTTTGATTTATCGCCTGGGTGTGTAACTTCGCCTAATGCCTCTGCAAATTCACCGGCCTTGTTTTGATAGAATCCCACCCAAGTTCCAGGGACTAACTTGCAATCGCGTATCTTTCTGCCCTTGACTCTAACTATTGCTGATGCCTCTAATCGCTCAACTACAGTGCCAGACATAAGCATGACAACGGGTATTTTTGTGTAACACACCCATAACAAGCCCGCAAACATTAAAGCGCCGATAGTAGCGCCTGATACATTCTTTCTTATCATTTTATTAGAGCCTTTAAGTTATCCGCCAATCCCTCCTTGAATGCCACCCAGACAACAGCAAAGCCAACTAGCCACTTTAGGCTATTGCCCAAAATACTACCCAGCGCAACAACCCCTTTTATCTGCCCCCAGAGTTTTGCAACTTCCTGAAGCGTAGCGGCTTCCTCTGCGCTAAAAGAAATAAGACCTTCATCCCTGATCATCTTTTGTATTTTGTTTAGGACTTCATCGGCTAAGTCAGCCTCATTTCTATTCATTGTTCGCCTTGTTTTATTGTTATTTTATTAGTCTGTGTTGCGGAATGCAGGAGGAACATCAGACTCATCTGGTCGGCTAAACGCCCGCTCAATAGCTGCCAGCGCCTTTGCGTGCCTTTCATCTTCGAGTCGCTTGTTTTCTTTGTAGCTATCGTTTTCCAACTCAATCAGTAATTCTTTCGCGCCCTCCAGTTTGGCCTGTGCCTTATCTTCAGCGGCGGCATCAATACGCGCCTCTTCAGCTTTAGCTTGCCGTCTTGCTGCTAGCTGTGCTGTTATTTCATCCTGCTTTTTATGCAATTCTTCAGTCGTTAAATCAGACATACTTTTTACCTATCGGGTTTTTACCCGTCCTGTGATCCTCAATCCTTGCATTCCTTGCCCGAAATCCACTGCTGACAATCCATGCAGCCATGCCCAAAACAATCAGCCACGGCAGCCATGACACCCAATTAATCACCAATGAATAACCAGAAACTGCATCAGCAGCGCCGCCAACTTTATCAATCACCTCTTTGCCCTTATCGAGTACCGCCGTAGCCTCATCAACCTTTGTGCTGACTTTCTCGATTACTGCTACGCCATCCTCACTGATGTTGTTAGCCATCTGCACCACTGCAACCACACCTGTTCCAGCGCCGCCTGCAATAGCTTTAACTGCACCGCTAACCGTCCTTGAGCTAAGAGACTCGATGAATGATATTTTTTCAGGCTTAGGTTTACTGGCCTGTTGCGCCTGATTCATATTTACACCTCGGCTCAGAAAATATTCACGAGCAATAGCCGTTAAGCGCTTTCTCTCTTTTAGCCCGGTATACCCGCCGTTGTAGCGTTTCGCGATAACATCAATCAAATCAGCTTCAGCTTCATCAATTAAGCCCATTTCAACAGCGAAGACCCAGGCAGCGGAATCAGCAGAAATGTATTTATCGTCGAATAATTCAGGCTCATTAACTACGTCATTACCGGAAAAATCAGCGTAAGCCTGAAACATCGCCCGACCAGTCAACATGGCAACACTAGCACCGGAAAACCGGAAACCATCGCCGCTTTCAGGCGGGCCGTTACCCATCCGATCTGAATAGACCTCATTCGCCAGCTTTTCGGGATTTCTCACGTAATCATGAGCGTATAGTTTGCTTGTGCCTTCATGCATACAAAAACGGGAGGGCCAGACTTTAACCAGGCGCTCAGGAGTCGTGTAATTCAAATTCTCACGGAACCTAGTAAGCCCCTGCGATTCATGAACAAGCTGTGCAAGCCAGTCCTCAAGAATGGTCGGAACATTCATGCCGTAAGTATCAGCGGCGATGTTCAGCGGATTAGTCCACTGTGCAGCCGCGCCACGAGATACACCCATTGACGTTAGTAATTCTGTAGTGATCATGTTGTTACCTGTGTTTTTTGGCGCTTTTCGCTGAGTTGTTTTTTTCTTAGTTATTTTTTTAGGCCCATCTACCGCGCAACTATCAGCCGTTTTGGCGTTACACCGCTCAATAACAAATTCAGACGCAAAGCCTTTTATTTCATTGTCGCGCGTTCTTTTTTGGTTAGCGGGAATGCTTTTAGGGCGGGGCTTAACCTCTTCTATTTTCACGCAAAGCCCGCGCTCAACCTTGGCGTTATCGCAGCCTAAACGGGACTCACGAAGAGTATTAAACACAAACGGCATATTATAGCCCGATTGAATATCAAGCCTTTCGGTGCCAATGTGAATATCTGAATAGTCATTGTTCTCACTGCCCATAACCAACTGAACTTTAGGGTTATCAACCCGCGCCCTGACGTTTGGCATCCGAATATCTGTGATGATGCCTTCAGGATTCAGCGTAAATCCGTCTTCTTTTACTGCATAGAGCTGTGCAACAGCATCAACGTGACACGCCGGAATTATCTGCTTTCCCTTATATGCCGGATGCGTTACCCAGTCCAATAAATCAGGATCGTAGACTTCTTCGTTATTACGCGCTAAGCATTCACGGATAGACTCATCACCCTCACGGATACAGACGCTATAAGGGCGGGTAGGCGTTACATCTTCGACATTTGCATATTTTACGTGCACGTGACTTTGCCGGACTTGCATTCCATCGCCACCAAATCCGCGATTGTCAATGCTGTTAATAACGATCTTACCGGCACCCATGAAGATCTGAGGGTTGAAGGTGTTATTGGTTTTTATATCGCCAAGCGTTGCAACTTCACCCGCTTTCAGTTTGACAATCAGGCCAACATCTTCATTGCGATTCTTGCCCCTTAAATCCAGATCGCCGTAATATCCGGCTTTATCTATAAATCTAATTGGCTTCATTGCAAATCCTTAAACTTTCCGTACCTGATCCCGCTTTTGGCCATATTCCGAATATCACAACCCGATAGACGATTAAGGCCACCCTTGACGACACCAGCCTCCTTCAATGCCCCTTGTGCAGCCTCAAAACAATAAAACTTTTGCGGATTATTCATTCTAAATAGCCAGCCAAATACACCGCGCCAATCGTACCGCTTGCCCTTCATTTCCTCCAGCCACTTAGACAAGTCACCTTCAAACTCAAACGCTATACAATCCCGTTCTGCATAGGCATCCATGTCTACACGATCAAACCGACCTAGCTTTTCTGAGCTGTGCCAGCATTCACCGTTTATTGAGATAGCAGCGTGTACAAATGGGCAGCGGGTGGCCAGCGCAATCATCAGGCCGGTAGCGGATCGGAATGCACCCTCGAATACGAAAATTTTATTCACTTCTGTATTACGATCACATGCGGATAGGACAATTTGCGTTTTAGCTTTTTGGGAGTCGTAAAGCTAATGCCCTTCATTGGATCGGCTAGCATTAGCGCTTCGTTATTAATCCAGGTAACAAAAATCAGATGATGGAACAGCAGAACGCGAATTCTGACAATAGCCGCCGTATTCTCATCCAGGCTTTCGACCCAATCTTTAACGCCGACAACGTGAGGTATGCCCTGTGCAGTCAGGTACTTTTGCATATCAGGGAAATTCCAGAACCCCACTTTATTAGGCGGACTTGGCATACATTCACCGTGATACCAGCCCTTAGCCATCGCGCACGACTCACCACCGCACTCAGTTAAATCTAAGCCTTGGTTTTTATACCAGACAGGCGCTTCCGACTCAGTGTGATTGCTCATAACTTGGCTCAATGGATTTGAATAAAAATAGCCGGAAAAGGTGTAAACCGGCAAGGCATCGGAAAAGGGAGTAACCGACGCAAAAAAGCCAGCGGTTTATGGCTGGCTCTAGGGGGTATTTGTTTGACTTCTTCTAATCCCCGTTAGGAATCGGAAGG
>CALHAO010000002.1 GCA_937931765.1 uncultured Thiotrichaceae bacterium | reverse complement strand
CTTTTTAAGTCAATACGCGCAGAAAGGTTATAAAGTTCGAGCAGAAGTGTCAGAGCTGATAAAACATCAGTACGGCTATCAGAAGCCAGATGGTGGCGGAAGCGTTTGGCTAATAATTCCAACCGCATAAAAAGACGTATTTTTTCATGGAGCGGCTGTTCATAAATTATCATTTGGCAAGACTCTATAAATTATGTTCCGGCAACACGCCTAAAGGACAGTCGACCCGGCGAGCTTCAGAAACTCTTGGTGAAGCCGGTCTATTTGTTGATGTAAATGCACCAACGTACCACTGTTATCTAAAACATGTGTTGCATTTCGTTGACGCTCACCCCGAGAGGCCTGAGCTTTCATTATACCCTTTATCAGGGCAATATCGCTACCATCGCGCTGTTGTACGCGCTTAATCTGTTGTTCCGGCAAACAATCCACCACCAACACAGCATCAAACAGACTTTGATAGTTTTTTTCTATGAGCAGAGGAATATCCACAATCAGATAGTCAGTAACATGGGGTTCCGCCATTGCCTGCATAATTCGTTGACGAATTAATGGATGCGTAATAGCCTCAAGCCGTTCTTTTGACTCCGGGTCAGTGAATATCTGCTCCCGCATCCAGCTTCGGTTAAGTGCTCCCGACTCATCCAACGCTAACTCACCGAATTCCTGTTTAATTTGTTGCAAGGCTGGCTGCCCTGTCTGAACAACCTGACGTGCAATCTGATCAGCATCCAGCACTTTAATGCCCAGCGATTGAAAATACCGGACAGCACTGCTTTTGCCGCTCCCGATACCCCCTGTCAGACCCACCTTGAACATAAAAATTCCAACGTCAAAAGGCCGGTTTGAAAACAAACCGGCCTTTAAATTTTACCAGCACACACGCATTAGCGTGTTAGAGCGCACGTATATGTGCGTTCAACCGACTTTTATGTCGCGCAGCTTTATTCTTATGAATAATGCCCTTGTCGGCAACAGAGTCGATAACTGGTACAGCAGCCTGATAGGCAGTTGTAGCGGCTTCACGATCACCCGCTTCAATTGCATTCAGAACGCCTTTAATATGAGTGCGCAAACGTGAACGCAAATTCTTGTTATGCATACGGCGCTTGGCTGATTGGCGAACGCGCTTTCTGGCAGATTTAATGTTAGGCAAGGGTATTCTCCGCTAAGCCGATCTAAAACTAAGGCGCGTATTATGCCGACATTCAGGGGCCGCTTCAATACTTTAGTTTCAGCAAATTAAAAAAACATTCTATAAAGGTGGCTTTTTTCTTCAAGCACACCCGAAATACTGATGTATCTGGTTGCAATTACAGTGAAAGCTACAGGCTTTCATGCTTGCGGGGTGTAGGTGTAGTCACTACATGGCCACTACTTGATGTGATTCAGGATGCCATCCAGCTCATCCAGGCTATTATATTCGATAACCATGCGCCCCCGCCCCTTCTGATTATAACGAATAGCCACTTTCGCCCCCAACTGATCACTCAACTCCCGTTCCAGTCGCTGCACATCAGGCGAAACTGCCGGTATGATTTTTTTAACAGCACCTTCTAACAGGTTTTTGACCAAGCGCTCAGTATCACGCACCGATAGCTGACGCTTCACCACTTTCTGCGCTGCCTGTAGTTGAACCAGCTCATTGGTCAGCGGCAATAATGCTCGTGCATGCCCCATCTCTAATTCACGCAACTCCAACATCGTCTTCACCTCCGGAATCAATTCCAGCAGGCGCAGCAGATTGGAGACCGCAGCCCGTGAGCGCCCAACCGCCTCAGCGGTTTGCTGATGTGTCAGGCCAAACTCATCAATCAGGCGACGCAAGCCAGTAGCTTCTTCCAATGCATTAAGGTCTTCACGCTGAATATTTTCAATCAGCGACATCGCCGCTGCAGCCTGATCCGGTATATCGCGAACCACCGCAGGGATTTCATGCATTCCGGATAACTGAGCCGCACGCCAACGACGCTCACCAGCAATCAACTCATACTCACCACCGGCAATACGGCGCACAACCACAGGCTGCACCATGCCCTGCGCTTTAATCGAATCGGCCAGCTCCTGCAAAGCCTGAGGCTCAATGCTCATACGAGGCTGATACTCACCCGGTTTAATTTTCTCGACGGGAATTTTTTTCAGCAAAATCTCATCAGGTTGCCGGGCAGCCTGCTTAGCCGAACTCAGTAAAACATCTAACCCACGCCCTAAGCCTGGCTTTTTTACCATACAGCGTCTCCCGCCTCATCCTTGGTCACTTTGCGCAGCACTTCCGACGCTAAGGCCAGATAAGCCAGCGCCCCGCGTGAGTTTTTATCGTAAGCCAACACGGGCAAGCCATGACTGGGTGCTTCGGCAAGGCGTATATTCCGGGGAATAGACGTCGAATAGAGCTTATCTTTAAAAAATTTCTGCAATTGATCAGAGACATCGCGTGATAAATTACTGCGCGGATCAAACATCGTGCGCACCAAACCGGTAATACGCAGGTGCGGGTTAGCCGTAGACGCAATTTCTTCAATAGTATTTATCAGCGCAGTCAGGCCCTCCAGTGCATAATACTCACACTGCATCGGAATCATCACACCATCAGCTGCCACCAGCGCATTCACTGTCAATGCATTCAAGGTAGGCGGACAATCAATAATAATGAAATCATAATCATCGACTATCGGTGCTAACGCTTCACGCAAACGGTATTCACGCCGCTCCATCGACACCAGCTCAACTTCAGCCACCGTCAGGTCGGGCGTTCCGGGCAATACGGACATTTGCGCACCAGGAGCCTTCACCAGAATTTCACGGGCAGAAACATTGCCCAGCAACACATCATTTAATGAAGGATTCTGATTGTGCTTATCAATACCCAAACCGGTGGTAGCATTACCTTGCGGGTCCATATCAATCATCAGCACGTTTCTACGCATTGCTGACAATGAGGCAACCAGATTAACTGTAGTGGTTGTCTTACCAACACCACCTTTTTGATTAGCGACTGCTAAAACCTTACCCATGACACCCTTCTAAATATGTGTACAACGCATCAATTCCAGCAAATGGCGTTCCGCATCAAGACCGGGAACATCCAGCGAGTGAGATTGGCTCAACACCCAGCCCTTGGGTAACTCAGCGAGTTCCTGTTCAGGATAACGCCCTTTCATCGCATACAAAATACCTGCATCCTGTAGATGCACGGCACTCACAGTAACAAAATCTGTCAATGAGGCAAAGGCTCGACTGATAATAGCTGCAAACTTCCCGTCTGGCTGCCATTGCTCAACACGCTGCTGTACAACCTGTACGTTACCTAAACCCAATTCTAATGCCGCCTGCTGAATAAAGCGCGTTTTTTTACCATTGGTATCCAATAG
>CALHAO010000001.1 GCA_937931765.1 uncultured Thiotrichaceae bacterium | reverse complement strand
CGTGAAGCTGCTGGTGGTGAGCGCCTGGCTTGTCAGGTTGCGGTTAAGCAGGATATGAAAATTGAAGTTCCTGAAGAAGTGTTTGGTGTCAAAAAGTGGGAATGTACCGTTCGCTCTAATGACAACGTAGCTACTTTCATCAAGGAATTGGTGCTGGAATTGCCGGAAGGCGAAAAAATTGATTTTCGTGCTGGTGGTTATATCCAGATCGAATGTCCGGCTTATGACCTGAAGTATGCTGAGTTTGATGTTGCTGATGAGTACCGTGGTGACTGGGACCAGTACAACATGTGGGATATTGAGTCTCATGTTAATGAGCCGGTGATTCGTGCTTACTCGATGGCCAGTTATCCGGAAGAAGACGATATAATCATGTTAAATGTGCGTATTGCTTCGCCTCCGCCAGGTACTGATCTGCCTGCTGGTGAAATGTCCTCTTATATCTTCAATCTGAAAGAAGGTGATAAGGTGACTATTTCAGGGCCGTTTGGTGAATTCTTTGCCCGCGAAACTGACAATGAAATGGTGTTTGTAGGTGGTGGTGCTGGTATGGCACCGATGCGTTCGCATATCTATGATCAGTTACGTCGTCTTAAAAACCAGGATCGCAAAATGTCGTTCTGGTACGGTGCACGTAGTTTGCGTGAAGCTTTCTATGTTGACGAGTTTGATCAGTTAGCAGCAGAAAACCCTAACTTTGAATGGTACATGGGTTTGTCTGAGCCGATGCCAGAGGATAATTGGGAAGGTCATACAGGGTTTATCCACAATGTATTGTTGGAGAATTACCTGCAGAACCATCCTGCACCAGAAGAATGTGAGTATTACTTGTGTGGGCCACCTATGATGAACTCATCCATGATCCAGATGCTGATTGACATAGGTGTTGAGCCTGAGAACATCATGCTGGATGATTTTGGCGGATAAGCACAGCATATAATTGTACAGACGAAAAAAAGGGGTGCTAATGCACCCCAAAACCGCTAGGAGGAGATCAGGCCTAAACCTGATCGACAATCAGTATATGATTGTTGCACCGCACAATCAAGCGTCTTTTGTATACAATTACATTTCATTAATTCAATTAATTGTGGCGAGGTGTTTATGCAAATCTTTTTGCTAACATTTATTATCTTCGGGCTAGCTATGTTTGGGTTGGCGATTGGCTGGTTGCTTAATGCAAAAGCCCTGAAGGGAAGCTGTGGCGGTATTTCTTCTTTGCCTGGGATGGCAAGCCATAAATGCTCTTGCTCTAACCCTTGTGAGAAACGGAAGGCACAGATGTTAAAATCTGCCGAAAGTTCAGAAAAAAGAGAAGAAGTAATAGAATTTAGGGTATAAGGTTAAAACATAAAATTTTTTTAAATTGCTGGGAGATGTGACCTATGCCTGTGTCGCCGCTGCAAGTTCGTAATTACATGTCGACCCGTTTTGCCACTATATCTGAGGGGCAAGACATTAGTGAAGCCATCACTTTGTTCACCAATAAAAATTTATTCGGGGCGGCGGTTCTGGATAATTTGGGGAATATGGTTGGCATTCTTTCCGTTACTGATTGTATCGGAGAGGCTATCCGGGAAGGCTTTGATGCCGGTTCGCATCGGAAAGTGTCTGTACTGATGTCCAAAGATGTGCGCACAGTCGATGCCGATGACAATATATTGGATGTCGCTAAGCTGTTTATGGATGGCCATTATAGGCGTTATCCTGTCATGGAAGATAATCGTGTCGTTGGCGTGATTACCCGTTTGGAAGTACTTAAAGGTATTTCTAAAATTGGTCGTGCTGGTGTGGCTGTTTAAACGCTCCGATATAAACTACCTGATCTTTTACTTATCTTAATTTAATTTGGTGTTTTTCTCATGCCTGAATTACCTGAGGTTGAAACAACCCGCAGAGGCATTGAGCCACATGTTTGTGGGGAGATAATCAGTGAAATTATTGTCCGCCAGCCAAAATTGCGCTGGCCGGTTCCTGGGCAACTTCAACAGTTAGTGGGTGCTGAAGTTACAGAGGTAGCGCGCAGAGGTAAGTACCTATTGCTGGAGACAATCAGCGGTACGTGCCTGATTCATCTAGGTATGTCTGGTAGTTTGCGCATTACCAGCCGTTTGACTCCTCCTGAAAAACATGATCATGTCGATATTATTTTTACCAATGATGTTGTTTTGCGTTTACGCGATCCACGGCGTTTTGGTGCGGTATTGTGGGCGGGCTGTGGCGAACTTCATCCTTTACTGATTAAACTTGGCCCTGAGCCATTAACGGACGAGTTTAGTGGTGAGTATTTATTTAAAAAATCCCGCAATCGCCGTATTAATGTAAAAGCTTTGATTATGGATTCTCATGTGGTGGTGGGTGTCGGTAATATTTATGCGAATGAGGCACTATTTTCTGCCGGAATTGATCCTCGGAAAGCATCGGGTGAGATTTCTGCAAAGCGTTATGCGTTGTTGGTGACTGAGATTAAGACGGTATTGCAGCAGGCCATCGCGCAGGGCGGAACAACCCTGCGCGATTTTGTCAGAGAGGATGGCCAAACAGGTTATTTTCAGATTGAACTTAAGGTCTACGGACGTAGTGGTGAAACTTGTGTGGCTTGCGGCATGATGCTGCAACAGATTAAGCAGGCGCAACGTTCCAGTTGGTTTTGTCCCGTCTGCCAGCAGTAATCCGCCTGGTTGATTGTTGGGTTAGTGTCGCTGGCCCGGCTCAGTTTTTTCGATGACACCGCACAGCATCAGTTCACGAAGAATCTGGCGCTGAACACCGCGTTGAATACCTGCATTTATTCCTACTTTATAGAATGCATAACAAGGTACGCTGACAATTATCAGAATGATCATAAATTGAAAAAATGTTTCTAACATGATGTGCCCTTTGAATATTTTACTATTATTGCCCTATTGGCTTAGATTAACGTGAATACCCTTAACAGAAAATTTACTGTCGCGCCTATGCTCGATTGGACGGACAAACATTGCCGTTATTTTCACCGTTTACTAAGCCAAGAAGCGGTGTTGTATACAGAAATGGTGACAACTGGTGCTATTTTGCGTGGTGATGCTGAACGTCACTTGCTATTTAATCAGGCTGAGCACCCGGTGGCATTGCAATTAGGTGGTAGTGAGCCATCAGATATGACGGAATGCGCCCGGATTGCCCAAAGCTATGGCTATGATGAAGTAAATATCAATGTCGGTTGCCCCAGTGAGCGTGTGCAGCGTGGCGCTTTTGGTGCTTGTTTAATGGCCGAGCCGCAGTTGATTGCTGAGTGCGTCCGGGTTATGCAGCGTGAAGTAGACATTCCTGTCACCGTAAAACATCGGATTGGCATTGATGATCAGGAAGACTACACGGCCATGCATCATTTTGTTGAGACAGTGGCTAATGCGGGATGTAAAACTTTTATTGTGCATGCGCGTAAGGCTTGGCTGAAAGGCTTAAGCCCAAAACAAAATCGTGATATTCCACCGCTGCGTTATGACTTAGTCTACCAGTTAAAGGAAGCTTTTCCTGAGTTGGAAATTATTATCAATGGTGGGATTAAAACGCTGGATGAATGTCAGCAGCACCTTGAACACGTAGATGGTGTGATGGTTGGGCGGGAGGCTTATCAAAATCCGTGGATGCTGGCTCAGGTTGACTCATTGTTATATGGCAAACCAGCGTTGCTTGAGCAGCGTAAACAGGTGCTTCCGGCATTATATGAGTATGTTGAACAGCAGGTTGCTAATGATGTGCACCTGAACCATATGAGTCGCCACCTGCTTGGTTTGTTTCAAGGATTATCGGGTGCGAAAAAGTGGCGGCGGTATATTAGTGAAAATGCACATAAGCCCGGTTCTGGTGTTGAGGTTTTAAAAGCTGCGGCTGATCTGGTGACCGAAGTTTAAGATAATTATGTGTTCTGTGTTGTGCTATGGCAAAATAAGCTATGCAAATACCTAAACGACTCCAGCCCCTTGTTGAGGATGGTCTGGTTAATGAAGTTATCAGCCAGCTAATGAGTGGCAAAGAAGCCGATGTGTACGTTGTACGCTGCGGTACTCACGTGCGCTGTGCCAAAGTTTATAAAGAAGTACACAAGCGTAGTTTTAAGCAAGCTGCGTTGTATCAGGAGGGCCGTAAAGTACGTAATAGCCGTCGGGCGCGTGCGATGGAGAAAGGCTCGAAGTTTGGCCGTGGTGAACAGGAAGAAACCTGGCAGACTGCCGAAGTAGATGCCTTATACCGTCTGGCCAGTGCTGGCGTGCGTGTTCCTGAGCCTTATGGGTGTACCGATGGCGTGCTGCTGATGGAGCTGGTCACTGATGCTGAGGGCGATGTTGCGCCGCGTCTTAATGATGTGACGATGGATGCGGAAACGGCGATACGTGATCATGCCAGTGTTATGCGTTCGGTCACACGGATGCTTTGTGCTGGTCTGGTGCATGGTGATCTGTCGGAATTTAATGTGTTGGTGGATGGTGAAGGCCCGGTGATTATTGACCTGCCACAGGCTGTTGATGCAGCGGGGAATAATAATGCCAGTAAAATGTTGGCGCGGGATGTTAATAATATCACCAATTACTATGCACAGTTCGCCCCGGAATTAGCCAAGACTAAGTATGCCAAAGAAATCTGGATGCTTTACGAAAACGGTGAATTGCAGCCTGATAGTGAATTAACAGGTTTGTTTGAAGAAAGCACTGTAGCTGCTGATGTTGGTGAGGTGATGGAAATCATTGATTCGGCACGTGAAGAAGAGCTGGAGCGGCGGGAACGCTTGCTTGATGCTGATGAGGATTAAGTTGTCCCGATTGTCCCGGCTCTGAAAGTTTGTCCGCGCAGTGTTTATAAAAATCACTTCGCGGACAGTAATGTCAATCACACAGAAATATTACTCAATGTTCTGGATCTGTTCCCGCATCTGTTCAATCAATACTTTAAGGTCAACTGCTGCCTGAGTCGTATCAGCATCATTTGATTTGGAAGCCAGTGTGTTAGCTTCACGATTCAATTCCTGCATCAGAAAATCTAAACGGCGACCAATCGGTTCGTTACGTTCCAGCACATTGGTAATTTCATCCAGGTGCGCCATCAGACGATCCAGTTCTTCATCAATATCCAGACGCTGAGCCAACATAACCAGTTCTTGTTCCAGCCGGTTATTATCAGGGGTGATGTCCAGGTCCTCAATGCGCTTGTTGATCTTTTCGCGGATGCCTTGAATGATTTCGGGGCGGCGTTTGCGAATCCGCACGATAATTTCTGCAATCTGATCGCAGCGCTGGTCGATAAACTCGCCTAATCTGGCACCTTCACGTTCACGGGTAGCCAGCAAGTCATCCAGCGCATCAGCGAGTAAATCTGTGGCTTGTTCTGCCAGAGATTCTAAGTCAGGTGGTGTGTCTTGCGTTACTCCTGGCCAACGTAGAATATCAACTGCTTTCAATGGATCAGGCGTATCAGTAATTGCTTCAATCTGGCGGCAGGCAATAATCAATGCACGTGCCAAAGGCTCGTTGATCACAATAGAAGTATCTTCGCCCACACCAGAGGTGTAGCGCAGTGATGCTTCCAGTTTGCCGCGTTGTAATCTGTTTTGGATAGATTGGCGGAAGGCATTTTCCTGTGCACGGAATTCTTCCGGAAGGCGGATGCTGACATCCAGATAACGGTGATTGACAGTGCGGATTTCCCAGCTGATTTTGCCCTGAGGGGTGCTGGATTCACAATGTGCAAAGGCTGTCATACTACGGATCATGCGGATATTCCTAGTTGTTACTGTAGAAGTCGGAGACTTCTATGCTTGGGTGTGAAGTGTTTTCATGCCCGCCGCTTAAAAATCTCAGTGCAGATAGTAGAGTATTTGGCTCCATAGGTCATTGTTTTGTCGTGGCGCAGCACCAGATTTCCACAGTTTTTATGCCATTAAGGAGCAATTGATCACGCAGCGCCTTGCATGTTGCGCCGGTTGTTAATACATCATCGAACAGCGCGACATGTTGATAAGGTATTGTTTTGTTGATAGTGAAGGCCTGTTTCATGTTTTCAGCCCGTTGTGCGGCTCGCAAGGTTTTTTGTTCCTTGGTATCCCGGTTCCTTGCAATGGCATGGTTGAGTAATGGAATATTAAGTTCGTGTGCAAGTGGCCGGGCTAATTCAATGGCTTGATTAAATCCGCGACTTCTCAAGCGCGCATTATGCAGTGGGATGGGGATAATGGCTTGTGGTGGCTTTTGTATGCGTGGAAGCAGGTTTTCTGCTAATAAGTCAGCGAGTATTTTTAGTTTATCCAGTTGTTTGCCAGTTTTTCCGGCCAAGATGTATTCACCGATGGGCGGTTCATAGTAGAAGGCGCTCAATTCTCCCAATGTCTCGCCAGTTTCTGTTGTCCACGGCAGCTCCGTTTTGCATTGTGTGCAAATAGGGATAGTGCCGTCAGTAGCAGGCGAGAGACAAAAGGTGCATGTGCCGCTTTTGCGGTGGAATGTGGCTTGCCGGATCAGCTTGGGTATCTTAAACATTAGTTGTTGATTTGTGTCGGAATGCCTGAAAAATTCGCGGGAAGGTGCTAATGACTCCAGCAACTGAGCCATACCAATGTGCCTGGTGAATAACAGGCGCTTCAATTAGTGACTGACTGAGCTGTTCCGTGGGCGTGAAAGCATCCATGAGCATCTTGCCCATGACCAGAATGAGCAGGGCAGAACCATAGGTTTTTTCACCTTCAATCACCAGTATAATGCCTCCGGCGAGGAACAGGCCGTATTGAATACCAGAAAAGCCTGCATACCAGATAATTTGCGGATTGAGCAGGAATAGCCCGATCCCGACAATAAATGCGCAAAAGATAATGGAGAAAATAAGAAATTTGAGGTGCAGGGTTTGCCCGCAAAGTAGCAGGAAAACCCAGAATCCGGCAAGGTTAAGTGCCAGATGATTGATGTTGGTATGCACGAAGTTGCCAGTCCATAAACGCCACGCTTCCCCCGCCAGTATTGACTCCCGCTGATATAACAGGGTGGGCTGAACTGACTGTAGTGCTAGCATTAGCAGGCTAAAACCAATGGCAAAAAGCAGTAGCGGGCGCGGCATCAATGGTGTGTTATTCATAATGGGTATGGTTGCAAGTTTGGAGCATTATGCCATCATATTGAGTCAAACTTTTGTCTTAGAGACAGGACGGTATTTTTACATGAAAAACATGGCTACAAAGCGCAGGCGTGCCACCGGTTACACGCTGATGGAATTGTTGATTGTTATTACCATTATTGGTGTGCTGCTGGGTATCGCGGTAGTCAACTTGCAGGGTACGCCGAATGAAGCGCGGATTGCTGCTGCGAGTCAGGAAATCCGTACGATGGGCACAGCACTTGATTTGTATAGTATGCACAATGCACGTTATCCAACCACTGAGCAAGGCTTGAAAGCATTGATTGAAAAACCCTCGGATGCTAAGCGCTTCCAGAAGGGTGGCTACCTGAAGGGTAAGAATGTGCCAAAAGACCCTTGGGATAACCCTTATGTTTACAATGTGCCGGGGCGTTCAGGCGAATTTGAGGTTTATAGCCTTGGGCCGGATGGCCGCGAGAGTGATGATGATATTGGCAGTTGGATGCTTGAATAACATCAGAACTTACCCCGTCTCTTTAAGTGCTATGCGCTCCGGTAGTGGCTATACGCTGCTGGAGTTGTTGATTGTTATCGTGATAATCGCCGCCTTATCGTCGGTGGCTACTATGTCGCTAACCGGATTGGGCGGTGATCCGGCTGAAAAGGCGATGAGAAAATTGCGCTTTAATGTTGAACTATTGGGTAATGAGGCGATTATACGTTCTGAGCCGCTTGCGCTAGGGTTCTATGATCAGGGTTACGCTTTTTTTAATAGGCCGGAAGATGAAGACGGTAATATTAGCGAAGAGTGGGAGCTGATTACCGAGGATCGCATGCTCAAACTGCAGAAATTTGATGATGCATTTGAGCATCAGGTATTTGCCAGAGGTGAGCCATTATTACTGTCTGGTGAGGGTTCTCTTGAACCACAGATATATGCCATGCCGACCGGCGAAATTACTCCTTTTGAATACCAACTAACTGATACCACTACTGAGAATATCTGGGACGCAAAGTTCGATGCGCTAGGACGTGTTATCAAGCCGGATGAGACAGGCACAGTGTCTGGCGGTATTAATGAATAAGGGTAGCAGGGTCAGGATAAAAAATAACAATAAAGGCTTCAGTCTTATTGAAGTGATGTTTGCCTTGTTTCTCATTGTGATGGTGATTGGGATTGCGACTGAAGTTGCCGGTAATTCTGTGCGCAATGTGACCAGCCTTAAAGAATCGACGTTTGCCCGTTGGGTGGGTTTGAATCAGTTAGATATGTATAAGATCGAAGTGGCTCAAGGAACACGCACTGTGGGTGTGGGCATCGATGAAGGTGAGTCTGAAATGGGCAATATGCAGTGGCGCTGGGTACGAGAGGTGGGTGGTTCCAGTTCGGCTGATTTATTGGAAATGAAGGT